>DASUTC010000277.1 GCA_036374795.1 Herpetosiphonaceae bacterium | reverse complement strand
CTTTCAACCTAAAAGCATCCGCGTTTTTACCGATATGTAACTTTCTTGTAACCGTTATATGGGTTAAGTAGAGCACGATCGGCAGGCGATACAACACTCCCCAGCACATCACGTACATCGACAGTACATGCAGCCTCAAGGAGGAGATCTATGCGTCGGTCAATCTGGGGTCCTTTGCTCGCGCTCGCGCTCGTCCTCGTCTCGATCTCGCACCCGAACACCACCCGCGCCGGAAGCTGGGTGACGGGCAGTGTTTCAACCTCGTACGGCTCGCGCAACTACAAGCTGTGGGTGCCAGCGGGCTACACCGGCAGCAGCGCCGTGCCGCTGGTGATGATGCTGCATGGCTGCACGCAGAGTCCAGACGACTTTGCCGCCGGAACCGGCATGAACACGATCGCCGAGTCCGCCAATTTCTTGGTCGTCTATCCTGAGCAGCCATCCAGCGCCGATCAGAATAAGTGCTGGAAATGGTTCGAGACGGCGCATCAGTCGCGCGGCAGCGGCGAGCCTGCGATCCTGGCGGGCATCGTCAATAAAATCCGCTCCTCGTACAATGTGGACGGCACGCGGATCTATACGGCGGGCCTTTCCGCCGGTGGCGCGATGGCCGTGGTGATGGGCGCGACCTATCCCGATCTGTTCTCGGCGATCGGTGTGGCCTCAGGGCTGGAGTATAAGTCGGCGACGAATATGGTGGATGCCTGGACCGCGATGCGCCAGGGCGGTCCCGATCCGAATCAGCAGGGCTACGCCGCCTACCAGGCGATGGGCAGCGCCAAGCGCCGCGTCCGGGCGATCGTCTTCCACGGCACGAGCGACTACACGGTCTATCCCGTCAACGGCGATCAAGTCGCCGCGCAGTGGGCACAGACCAATGATTATATCGACGACGGCAGCGACAATAACTCGGTGGATGCGACCGCCGATAACGTTACGCGCGGCACTGTCTCGAACGGCTACACCTACACCAAGTCGGTGTATAACGACGCGAGCGGCAGGCCCTTGCTGGAGAAGTGGATCGTCGATACGATGGGCCACGCCTGGTCGGGCGGCTCGACCGCTGGCTCGTACACCGATCCCAAGGGTCCCAGGGCCAGCCAGGAGATCTGGCGCTTCTTCAGCGCAGGCCCAGGCGACGGCAACCCACCGCCGCCCACCGATCCGGGCGATACCACGCCGCCGATCCTCTCGATCACCCCGGCGGGCGGCACCTTCGACGCGCAGGTCACGGTGCGGATGTCGCTCAACGAGACTGGCTCGATCTACTACACCACCGACGGCTCCGATCCGCGCACCAGCCCGACGCGCGGCAGCTTCACCAGTAACGGCACGCTGACCTTTGCGAACACCACGACGCTCAAAGCCTACGGCGAGGATCTTGCCAGGAACGCATCCGCCGTTCAGTCGTACACGTACACCGTGAATCATCCTGAGACAACTGTTACCTTCATCTCGTCGGGGGCGGAGGACGGCTACGCGGCGGCGAATACGGCTACCAGCACCACAGGCGGCTATGCCGTGGCGGCAAATGTGTATGTCGGCGATAATGCTGACGCGCCGTTCCGGGGCGTGCTCTCGTTCAACACCGCGTCGATCCCCGATGGCGCGACGATTCTCGGCGCTGAGCTTCGGCTCTACTATACGCAGGCGGCGGTAGGTAATCCCTGGATCGGGATGGGCTATCTGGTCGGGGATCTCAGGCAGGGCTGCCTTGGGACCGCCTGCTCGCTCGCGGCCAGCGACTTCGAGGCGAGCGTGTCGGTGAGCCAGGCGGTCACGTTCGCGGCACCGAGCGGCACCGCCGGAGCTGGAGCGCTCGTCTCCGGCAGCCTCACGTCGGGCACGCTGCCGTACATCAACAAGACCGGACCAACACAGGTCAAGCTGCGCTTCCAGAATAACAGCAACCGCAACGGCTACAGCGACTATCTGCTTCTTGCCGGTGGGGAATATTTCACCAGCTCGTACCGGCCCGTGCTGATTGTGAAGTACAAGTAGCAGCGACTATCACGGCGACGCGGTGGGTCATCTTCCAACGTCGGCTCGCGTTCTGGCTATAATGGTCGTACAACCCGGTCGATCACAGGATGTCAGTTGATTGACATAACCGAGAAAGATCTGAAGATGACCCACTCATTTCGCGCTCGTCTGCTAGGCGGCGAGCGGCTGGTCGGAACGATGATCACGCTTACGTCGCCCTCGGTCGCCGAGCTCATGGCGGCGGTCGGCTTCGACTGGCTCTTTATCGACGCCGAGCACAGCGTTTTCGATGCGCGCGAGCTTCAGGCAACGCTCCAGGGCGCGGGTGCGGCAACACCGTGTCTCGTGCGTCTGCCGGTGGCGGCGGAGGTGCCGATCAAGAAGGCGCTCGATGTCGGGGCGGCGGGGATTATCGCGCCGCAGGTCAACTCCGCCGCACAGGCCGAGCAGGTGGTGCGCTGGGCGAAGTACGCGCCCTTCGGCACGCGCGGCGTCGGCATCGGGCGCGCGCACGGCTACGGGCTGAGCCTGGGGGCGTATATCGCCACGGCCAACGAGCGCACGGCGGTGATCGTGCAGGCCGAGCACATTGACGCGGTCGAGCAGATCGATGCGATCGTGCGCGTCGAGGGCATCGACGCGGTGCTGGTCGGGCCGTACGATCTGTCGGCGAGCATCGGGCGGCTTGGACAGGTCGATCATCCTGAGGTGACACAGGCGATCGATCGCGTGACCGAAGCCTGCCTCGGCGCAGGCGTGCGACTGGGCATCTTTGGCGTGTCAGCCGACGCCGTGCAGCCCTCCATCGATCGGGGCTACACGCTGATCGTCGCGGGAGTCGATACGCTGCTGCTGGGCCAGGCCGCGAAAGGGCTATTGGATCAGCTCAAGACTTGAGCAGGCCGCTAGATCGGGGCGGACCGATGATGTATGAATCGTTATGGCGGATACGTTTGTCGGGGCGTGATTCATTACGCCCCGACGATCCCGATTAATTCGCTGCGCGTCGTCGCCATAGCGCGTAGAGCGCGATCGATCCTGCGGTCGCCGCGTTCAGCGACGCGACGTGTCCGGCCATCGGCAGCCGGATCAAGAAATCGCAGTGCTCGCGGACCAGCCGCGCCAGGCCCGGACCTTCGGCTCCGACCACCAGCGCCAGCGGCAGATCGGCGCGCTGGCTGTCGTAGGGCACCGCGCGCGGATCGTCCTCAAGACCGGCTACCCACACGCCCTGCTCCTTCAGCTCCTCGATCGTCTGGACCAGATTCGTCGCCTGGGCGATCAGCAGATGCTCGACCGCTCCCGCCGAGGCGTTGACCACCGACGGAGTGATGCCCGCTGCCCGTCGTTCGGGCAAGACCACGCCGTGCGCCCCGACGACATCGGCGGTACGCAGCAGCGTGCCTACGTTCTGCGGATCTTGCACATGGTCCAGCAGCAACAGCAGCGGTAGCTCGTCGCGCTCCTTCGCTCGCGCCAGCATCTCGTCGATCTGCGCGTAGCGGTACGGCCCCGCCTCAAGCGCCACCCCCTGATGATTTGCGCCCTCGGTCAGCCCGTCCAGATCGCGCCGGTCGATCTGCTCGACCGGAATTTTGGCGCTCTGGGCCAGCGCCAGCAGCTCGGTGATCGGGCCACCCTCACGCACGCCCTCGGCCACGAGCAGCCGCCGCAGCGTCCTGCGCTGCGCGCGCAGCGCCTCGCGCACGGCGTTGCGTCCGTAGACATACTCGTGGTGCGGCGCGCGCGGCGGTCGATCGTCCGAGCGCTGGTAGCCGCGCGGCGCTTCCCGGCGTTGTTGCGGGCGTTGTTGCGGGCGCTCTTGTAGCTGCCGCCCAGCGCCGCGTCCACGTTGAGCGTTTTTATGTCTCATCACATGCCAAACGCATCTTTGAGCTTGGAGAAGAAGCCGCCCTCGCGCTTATCGATCGGCTCAGCGCCCCACTCGACGGCCAGCTCCTCCAGCAGCTCGCGCTGCCGCTCGCTCAGCTTGCTGGGCACGACGATGCGCGTCACAATCACCTGATCGCCGCGTCCCTGGCCGCGCAGTGAGGGAGCGCCCTTGCCGCGCAGCCGGAAGATCGTCTCGTGCTGCGTACCGGGCGGGATCTCCAGCGTCTCCTCGCCGCCGACGGTCGGGACTTTAACCTCGGTGCCGAGCGCCGCCTGGGCCACGTTGAGCGGCAGCTCCAGAATGATGTCGTTGCCGTTGCGCTGGAAGAGCGCATGCTCGCGGACGGAGATCGCCACCAGCAGATCGCCCGGCAGCCCGCCGCGCAGCCCTGCCTCGCCCTCGCCGCGCAGCCTCAGTTGCAGGCCGTTGTCGACGCCCGGCGGCACTGTCACTTTCACCGTGCGCGTGCTGCGCGTGCGGCCCTCGCCTTTGCAGGTGTGGCAGGGGATCGCGATCGTTTTGCCGGTGCCGCCGCACTGATCGCACGTCACGACCGTCAGCATGTTGAAGATCGGCGCGCGGGTACGAATCTCGCCCTGGCCGTTACACTTGGTGCAGCGCACCAGATCGGTGCCCGGCTCCGCGCCGTTGCCTTTGCAGGTGGTACACGCCTCGGAGCGCTGGAACGAGATCTCTTTCTCGGTGCCGAAGATCGCCTCCTCGAAGTCGATGTGCAGATGATAGCGCAGATCCGCGCCGCGCAGCGCGGTCGGACCGGCCGCGCCTGGACGCGCGCCCTGGTTGATGAAGGCGTCGAAGATCGTCGAGAAAATATCGCCCGTGCCGAAGCCGCCGAACGGATCGTAACCGCCCGCGCCGCCGACCGCCTGATGTCCGAAGCGATCGTACATAGAGCGCTTATCGCTGTCCGACAGCACCTCGTAGGCTTCGTTGATCTCTTTGAATTTAGTCTCGGCGTCCGGCTCCTTGTTGAGATCGGGGTGGTACTGCCGCGCGAGTTTGCGATACGCCTTTTTGATCTCGTCCGCGCTGGCGCTCCGCGCAACGCCGAGCACTTCATAATAATCACGTTTCGATGAGGTTGCCATCTTGGCTGCTCCCGGTTTGACCGTTTTCGGCTCGATTGTGGGCGCGCCCTTGCGTCCGCGCCTGCGCGCCCGTTTGCGATTCCAACATGTGGTTACAAGGTTAAATCAAACGAAGACGATTTATATGATGATTTCAAGGGGGCGTATGGCAATACGCCCCCACAACCTTTTCCAAGACCTATGCGTTGACCTGATCTTCGGCGACGCCCGTCTCAGGCGTATCCTCGCCCGATGCGGCCTGTCCGTCGCCCTGCTCGGCATCCGGGATCTGATCGATCGCCGCCGCCAGCTCGCCGATGCGCGTCCGAATGGTGCTGATCTCGTCGCCGTCCACCGCGCGACGCAGCCCCGCCATATGAAACTCGATCTCGTCGCGCAGCGCGGGATCGATGTGCTCGCCGCGCTCGCGCAGCCGCCGCTCGGCGCTGTAGATGATGCCGTCGGCCTGATTCTGCACGGCGATCCGCTCGCGTCGCTCCTCGTCCTCGGAGCGATGCTGCTCCGCCTGCTTGATCATCTCGGTGATCTCGTCGTCGTTGAGGCCCGACGACGGGCGGATCGTGATCCGCTGCTCGCGACCGGTGCCTTTGTCGATCGCCGAGACGTTGAGCAGGCCATCGGCGTCGATGTCGAACGTGACCTCAATCTGCGGCACGGCGCGCGGCGCGGGCGGAATGCCTGTCAGCTCGAAGGTGCCCAGCAGCTTGTTGTCGGTCGCCAGCGGACGCTCGCCCTGGTAGACTTTGATCTCGACCGCTGTCTGGTTGTCGGTCGCGGTCGAGAAGATCTGCGAGCGCTTGGTCGGGATCGTCGTGTTGCGATCGATCAGCGGAGCCATCACGCCGCCGCGCGTGGCGATACCCAGCGTCAGCGGCGTCACGTCGAGCAGCAGCACGTCCTTGACCTCGCCGCTCAGCACCGCGCCCTGGATCGCCGCGCCGATCGCCACCACCTCATCGGGGTTCACGCCCTTGTGCGGCTCCCTGCCGAAGAACTTTTTGACGGCGTTCTGCACCGCTGGCATGCGCGTCTGGCCGCCAACCAGGATGATCTGCTGGATGTCGCTGGCGCGCAGCCCGGCATCTTTGAGCGCTTGGCGCACCGGCTCAAGCGTGCGCTCGACCAGATCGGCGGTGAGCTGCTCCAGTTTGGCGCGGGTCAGCGTCACCTGGAGATGCTTCGGGCCGTTGGCGTCCGCCGAGATAAACGGCAGATTAATCTCGGTCTGCATCACGGTCGATAGCTCTTGCTTGGCCTTCTCCGACGCCTCCTTGAGCCGCTGCAACGCCACGCGATCGGTGCGCAGGTCGACGCCCTCGGTGGCGCGAAATTCCTCGACCAGCCACTCGATGACGCGCTGATCGAAGTCGTCGCCGCCCAGATGCGTATCGCCGTTGGTCGCTTTGACCTCGAAGACGCCGTCGCCAAGCTCAAGGATCGAAATATCGAAGGTGCCGCCGCCCAGGTCGTACACCGCGATCGTCTCGTTGGTGCTGCCCTCGCCGAAGCCATAGGCCAGCGCCGAGGCGGTCGGCTCGTTGATGATGCGCTCGACCTCCAGCCCGGCGATCTTGCCCGCGTCCTTGGTCGCCTGCCGCTGCGACTCGTTGAAGTAGGCCGGGACAGTGATCACGGCGTGAGTCACGGGCGCGCCCAGGTAGGCTTCGGCGTCGGCCTTGAGCTTCTGCAAGATCATCGCCGAGATCTCCTGCGGCGCGTACTCCCGACCGCCCATCATCACGCGGGCGTCGCCGTTGGGAGCCGAGGTGAGCTTATACGGTACCAGTACCTTATCGCGCTGCACGCTCTCGTCGTCGAGCTTGCGGCCCATGAAGCGCTTGACCGAGAAGATCGTGTTTTCGGGGTTGGTGATCGACTGACGCTTGGCGATCTGCCCGACGGTGCGCTCGCCGCTTTTGCTGACGGCCACGACCGACGGCGTGGTGCGCATGCCCTCGGCGCTGGAGATCACCACCGGATCGCCGCCCTCGACGACCGCGACCACCGAGTTGGTTGTGCCAAGGTCAATCCCGATTGTTTTAGCCATAACTACTCCTGGCCGACCTTGACCATGCTCGGACGCAAGACCCGATCGTGCAGCATGTAGCCACGACGCAGATCGGCGGTCACTTTCCCGGCCTGCTCAGGCCCGGCCTCCTCGTGCATCACCGCGTCGTGGAAGTGCGGATCGAAGGTCTGGCCCAGCGCCTCGATCGGTTTGACGCCCTCGCCTTCGAGCACCATTTGCAGCTTGCGCTGGACGCCCTGAAGCCCGCTGAACCACGGCGTCTCGGCCACCTCCGGCGGCACGTGCTGCATCGCCAGGTCGAAGTCGTCCAGAATCGGCAGCAGCTTCAGCAGCAGGCCCGCCGTGGCATTGCGGATCAGCGAGCCGCGCTCTTCTTCGGTGCGGCGCTTAAAGTTCTTAAGATCGGCTGCGGCGCGCAGGTATTGATCTTTGAAGCTTGTGCTTTCTTGCTCCAGCTGTAGCATGCGCGCCTGTAGCTCCTCGGACGACAAATGCGGCCTGGTTGTTGCCTCGCTGGCTCCGTTGTCTGCCGCGCTGCCCGCGCCTGCCGCCTCGGTCGGCTGCTCTGGAGTGGTCTGCTGTTCGTTCAATTGTTCTTGCGACGCCTGTTGTTCTTCCATAGCTTTGTTGATGCTCCTCTTGAATTCTCTTCGTGGCGTGCTCGCAGTGCGATGCCGGATCGCCGAAGCTTAGGTGTTGGATGGTCGCTCGCCGTACAGCTCCGCCAGCAGATCGCTCATCACCGATGAGATGTAGCGCACGCTTGAGATCGATCGAGGGTACGGCATGCGCGTGGGGCCGATCACCCCAACCACGCCGGCAACTGCGCCGCTGCGGCCATACCGCGACAGGATCACGCTGTACTCGCGCATGGTGTCCTGGCCGTGCTCCCCGCCGATGACCACCTGCACACCCTCGCTGTTCAGCGCCTGCGGGATCAGCGTGTCGATGCCGACGCCCTGCTCTAAGATCTGTAAGACCTGTTTGACACGATCGATCTGCGCGAATTCGGGCTGTCCCAGCATCTCAAGCAGGCCGTCGTGATGCAGCGCCTCGTTGATCTGCCCTTCGAGCTGCCGCATCGCACGCCGGATCACGTCGAGCGCCATCCGCGCAAAAGGTGAGAGCGGCGGCTCGTCGGGCGCTGTCACCCTGTCCTCAAGCGCGTCGAGCGTCGCGCCCTCAAGCCGCTGGTTGAAATACTGCGCCAGGTTGCTGAGCTCTTCCTGGCTGTTCGGCTGCTCGGTCGTGAGCGATTGCTGCTTGATCGTGCCGTCGTGCAGCACCAGCACTAACAAGACCACCGTTTCGTAGATCGCGATCAGCTCCAGATGCTTGAAGCGTACCTCGTAGGCCCGTGGCGGCGTGACGACGGCGGCATTGTGCGCCGTGCGCGCCAGCACTGCGGCGGCCAGATGAATCCACTGGTCAAGCTCGCTGCGCACCTGATAGAACTGGTGCTGGATCGTGCGCTGCTCCTGCGGCGAGAGCGCCTGTCGGTCCATCAGGTTTTCGACGAAGTAGCGGTAGCCGGCGTCCGTGGGAATGCGCCCCGCCGACGTGTGCAGATGCGTCAGCAGGCCAAGATCCTCCAGCGCGGCCAGCTCGTTGCGAATCGTGGCCGAGCTGTACTGGAGCTTGTACTTTTTGAGCAGTGTCTCCGAGGCCACCGGTCGCGCGGGCGACTCGATGTATTCTTGAATCACCAGCTTCAAGATCCGCTGCCGTCGTTCTGTCATCTCTGGGGCCATAAGCATCCCTCATATCCACGCGCAGTTTACGCCGTCGCCTGATCGCGATGTTTTAGCACTCGTCCGTCGAGAGTGCTAAACTGTTCATGTATATGAAAGGCGTGCGCGTGACCATCCGGCGTTTGCGCACGCCAAGCGTATTTTACCACGGCTCAATGGTGCGTCAATCGGATTGGCAGGCCGACTTTATAGGTTGAGACTCAACTTTCGGCCCAGGGTTTACCAGGACGTGGGTCTGTGTGGCGCTCTGCGGCGTTACGCCTGCGCCAGGCCGCCCTCGATCGCCTGACGGTGCTCCGGCAGCTTGGCGGCGACCGCGCGCAGCAGGCCGAAGCAGCCCGCCAGCATCATGTCGCCGTGGGGCACGGCCCGATAGAGCCGTTCGGCGCGCGCGCCCCAGCGCCGAACAAACGCCTGCCGGGGTCCGGTCGTGGCGAGCAGCGGGTCGGTGGCGGGCGTCGGATCGAGGATCAGCGCGCCGTGGCCCTGCGAGCCGAAGATCTCGGCGTTGGTCAGCGTGCCTTCGGCGAGACGTTCGAGGAAGCTATGAAGCTGCTCCGGCTGTAGCTCGCCGGTGTGGTGCTCAAAGAGGCCGCGAATGGTGGAGCCTGCGATATGAAACGCCAGCGCGTGGAAGTTGCCGATGTTGGCGATCAGGGCCTCGTCCTGCGCGGCGACATGCGGATCGTCCAGCGCGCCGAGCACCGCCGCCGGAGCGGTGTCCATGACTACCAGCGGGATCGCGGCGGGCGCGGTATCCGCAATCGCTTGCAGCCGGGTCATCTCATGCGGGATGGTAGCGCGCGTGAAGGCCAGGTCGGTCAGCCAGCCGTCATGGCTCAGACGCTCGGCCAGATAATCGAAGCGAAACTTGCGGTCGCTCACGTCAGGCGGCGCGTTGCCGTGGTCGAAGGCGGCGACAGCCAGCACATCCCAGGCGGGCTCCACCCCGAACGCCTCAAGCGCGGCGCTGATCGCGTCGAGGTCGAGGTCGCGCATCTCGATGTGGAGCGCGTCGTGGGCGCGCTCCGCCGGGCTGTTCTCGTCGAAGAGGTAGATGCCCGCCGCCTGCACGTTGTCGAGGTCGTCGTCGAAGGTGCGCGCGGCGGAGGGCGTGGCGTAGACCGGCAAGCCCGCTTGCAGGTGGTCGTTGACGGCCCAGTGACAGGGGCCGCCGCCCATCAGCACGCCGTAGAGCATGATCGGCCTCTGCGCTCTGGTTGCGGCGCGTACCTGCTGGGCGATGCGCAGCGTCGGCGAGGGCATGATCAACTGGATGCTGTTCTCAACCTGGCCGTCACTGTCGAAGAGCAGCATATCCTGGGTGCCCGTTCCCACATCGATCGCCAGAACGCGCATAGGCTGTTCTCCTTGCTCTGGCTTGCCAGAGAGTATACTGTTGTCGATCGCTTTCGTGTTTCCTCCAAACACATTATATCTTGTAGCACTATGTTATGCTCTTGGGTACGATAGGGTTGCCAATCAAGCGAGACATGCTATGCACATCACCGACCTCCACCCAACCGACGAGCAAATCATCCTCCAGATCGCCGAGATGCTGGTGGCGGGCTTCGCGGAGCACTGGCCGGACGCCTGGCCCAATCTCGAAGCGGCATTGGAAGAGGTGCGCGAATCGTTTGCGGAGGAGCGCATCAGCCGCGTAGCGCTGGACGAGCAGGGCGACGCGATCGGGTGGATTGGCGGGATAGCGCAGTACGACGGCAACGTCTGGGAGCTGCATCCGCTCGTCGTGCGGCGGGACCGGCAGGGGCAGGGCATAGGCCGCGCGCTGGTGACGGACTTCGAGGCGCGCGTGCGGGAGCGCGGCGGCCTGACGATCTGGCTCGGCACCGACGACGAGCACGACCTGACCTCATTGGGCGGCGTCGATCTCTACCCCGACGTGTGGCAGCACATCGCCGCGATCCAGAACCACGGCGGGCATCCCTACGAGTTCTATCAGAAGCTAGGCTATGTGATCACGGGCGTGATGCCGGACGCGAACGGCCCAGGCAAGCCCGATATCTTCATGGCGAAGCGTGTCAGGCGCGATTGAGGCCGCCGACACGAACGGCGCTGATCGTGCGAATCAGACTACGCACCCGCTACCGAGGCATCTCGCCCACCGCCCGCGCGCCGACCGCCGTCTCGCGCATGATCTGGTCGCTGGTGGCATCCGGCGCGTGAGGCTTGGCGGTCGCTACCACCGCCCGCGCGCCGCGATCGTAGGTGAAATAGTTGTAGGCCCAGTTGATCAGCACCATGAGCCGGTTGCGAAAGCCGATCAGATAGAACAGATGGACCGCCAGCCACAGCACCCACGCGATCGGCCCGCTCCAGTTCAGGTTCCAGACCCGCGCCACCGCCGAGCGCCGCCCGATCGTCGCCATCGCTCCCTTATCAGTGTAGCTGAACCGCTGTAGCGGCTGTCCCCGCAGCTTGCTGACGATGTTGCGCGCCGTCAGTCGTCCCTGCTGCATCGCCACGGTCGCAAGCTGTGGGTAGGGCTTGCCGTCCGGCCCTTCAAGATATGCCAGATCGCCAATCACCCAGACCTGCGGATCGTCCGCCAGGTGCAGCGCGGGCGTCACCGGCACCCGCGAGCCTCGTTGCAAGTCGACGCCCAGCGTAGACCCCAGCGGCGCGCCCTGTACGCCAGCCGCCCAGATCACCGTCTCGGTCGGCAGCGTCGTGCCGTCCTTGAGATGCAGCAGCCCATGCTCGAAGCCGACAACGCTCATGCCCGTGCGGATCTCGACGCCCATCTTGCGCAGGCGGCGCTCGGCCTTGCGCGACAGCGCGGGCGGAAACGCCAGCAGCAGCCGATCGACCGCCTCCAGCAGAAGCACCTGCACGCGGCTAAAATCGAGCGTCGGATAATCTTTGCGCAGCACATGCCGGATCAGCTCGCTCAGCGCCCCGGCAACCTCGACGCCGGTCGGGCCGCCGCCGACTACCACAAAGGTTAGGAGCTGCCGAAGCCGCTGCGGATCGCGCTCGGCCACCGCCTGCTCGAAGCGGGTGATCAGATGGTTGCGCAGCGCCAGCGCATCGGCAACGTCTTTGAGCTCAAAGCTATGCCGCTCGATCGTCTGGATGCCGTAGAAGTTGGTGGCGCTGCCAGCGGCGACGACCAGCTCGTCGTATGGAAACGTTCCGCGATCGGTGATCACGACGCGACGCTGCCGGTCGATCGACTCGACGGTGGCAAGCTGGAAGTGGACGTTGGGAATGCGCCGGACCACCGCGCGTACCGGTGCTGCGATCTGCTGCGGCTCAAGCCCGGCGGTCGCAACCTGATACAGTAGCGGCCAGAAGCCGTGATAGTTGTTTCGGTCGAGCAGCAGAACATCCACGGGCGCATCCTTCAGCCTGCGCGCGACCTCCAGCCCGCCGAAGCCCGCCCCGATGATCACAACGCGCTGTCGTTCGGTTATAGTATTTTGAGTCATATGCCGCTCCGCGCTATACTTTGTGAAGAATATAACAAATATAGCATGAACGATGTGGCATGTGTAGCAGGACTTAAGTCGAAGCTGCTATGAAGGTGGCAGTTGCGTCAGGAGGATCGTTATGCGAGTGGACAACACAGTTCGGTCTGAGCATCAGCAAGATGGACACCACGAGCATACGCACGGCGAAGGGCACGAGCACAAGCACGACGAGCATACGCACGGCGAAGGGCACGAGCACGAGCACGACGATCATGCGCACGGCTCCGGCATCTTTGGCTGGCTCTTTCATGGGCACAAGCACGAGGGCGCGCAAGTCGACTCGGCGCTTGAGGCCAGCGCTGAGGGCATTCGCGCGCTCAAGGTTTCGCTGATCGGGCTGCTGGCGACGGCCATTTTTCAATCTGGAATCGCGTGGATCAGTGGAAGCGCCGCGCTGCTGGCCGATACGGTCCATAACTTTTCCGACGCGCTGACCGCGCTGCCGCTCTGGCTGGCGTTCGTGGTCGGGCGGCGGCCTGCCAACAAGCGCTACACCTACGGCTACGGTCGGGCGGAGGATCTGGCCGGGCTGGTGATCGTCGTGATGATCACGCTGAGCGCGGCGCTGGCAGGCTACGAGTCGATCCGTAAGCTTTTCCAGCCTGAGCCGGTTCGTAGCCTCGGCTGGGTGATCGCGGCGGCGATCATCGGCGCGATCGGCAACGAGGTGGTCGCGGCGTATCGTATGCGCACCGGCCGTCGGATCGGATCGGCGGCGCTGATCGCGGACGGGCAGCACGCGCGGGTGGACGGCCTCACATCGCTGGCGGTACTGCTGGGCGCGGCTGGCGTCTGGCTGGGCTTTCCGATGGCCGATCCGCTCGTCGGCCTGCTGATCACCGTAGCGATTCTGCTGATCCTCAAGGACACGGCGCTGACGATGTGGCACCGGCTGATGGACGCGGTCGATCCGGCCCTGACCGCGCACGTGGAGCAGGTCGCGGCAGCCGTGGAGGGCGTGCACAGCGCTCACGATGTACGAGTCCGCTGGATCGGCCACCGTCTGCGCTGCGAGCTGCATATCGGAGTGGACGCCGCGCTTTCGACGGCTGACAGCCACGCGCTGGCCGAGGAGACGCGGCATCGGCTGCTGCATGAGCTGCCCGGACTTGAGGTTGTCACCGTACATGTCGATCCGGTCGGTCCTGAAGATTATCATGCGGCAGTGTCGCATCATGAGGCCGAACAGGCGCACGACCACTGAGGCGCAGAGATTGCGCTACACTTGGAAGCAGGCAGCATCTCCGGCTACTCACGGAAGCGATCAGGATGCGCGTGCGGCGCGGATCGCGTGAAGCCGATCGGCACCAAGGCTGCGCGCAAGGAGGAGCGATGCGATACCGTAATCTTGGAAGAACCGGCCTCAAGGTTTCCGAGGTCTGCCTGGGCACGATGACCTTCGGCTGGACCGCCGACGAGGCTGTATCACGAGCGATCATGAGCGCGGCGCGCGACGCAGGCATTAACTTTTTCGACACCGCCGACATGTACTCGCGCTGGTCGGCCAGCTCGTACGCGGGCAAGACCGAGGAGATCATCGGGCGCTGGCTCAAGGAGCAGCCGCGCGATCAGGTGATCGTCGCGACCAAGGTGCGGGGCGCGATGGGCGACGGTCCCAACGATCAGGGCTTGAGCCGCAAGCACATCAAGGACGCGATCGATGGCAGCCTGCGGCGGCTTCAGACCGAGTATATCGATCTATACCAGACGCACTGGCCCGATCTTGAGACGCCGCTCGAAGAAACGCTGCGCGCGCTTGACGATCTGGTGCGCGACGGCAAGATCCGCTACATTGGCTGCTCGAACTCGCCCGCGTGGTACACTACCAAGGCGCTGTGGGTCAGCGATAAGCACAATCTGGTCCGCTACGAGACGCTTCAGCCACACTACAATCTCGCGCATCGCGGCGAGTTCGAGCGCGAGCTGCTGGCGCTGTGTCGCGATCAAGGCCTGGGCGTGATCCCCTATAGCCCGCTGGCTGGCGGATTTCTCACCGGCAAGTATCGCCGGGGACAGCCCGCGCCCGAAGGATCGCGCGGCGAGCAAAGCCAGCAGATCAAGCGCTACATGCAGCACGAGCGCAGCTTCGATCTGATCGAGAAGCTGGATCAGATCGGCAGGGCACACGGCAAAACCGTGCCTCAGGTAGCAATCGCCTGGCTGATCGACGCGCCCGCCGTCACATCGCCGATCATCGGCGCGAATACCGTCGCGCAACTGTACGACACGCTGGGCGCGGTCGGCTTCACGCTCTCCGCCGACGAGCGCGCGCAGCTCGACGAGCTGAGTAGCTGGGAGGAGTAACAAAGAACAACGGGGCAAAATCGACTCCTGTGTTTGCCGGTTCTTTGTTCTCTTAAAACCTATGCATAAAACAAACTCCATGCGCGTGCTCGACGCGCGCCGTATTCCATACACGGCACTCACCTACGACGACTCGATCCACTCCGGCGCGGGCGTGGCCCAGGCGCTGGGCGTGCCCGTGGGTCAGGTGTTCAAGACGCTGGTTGTGCTGCGCGACCGGGGCCGTCCGCTGCTGGCGATTATTCCAAGCGACCGCGAGCTGGATCTCAAGCGGATGGCGGCGGCGGCTGGCGAGAAGCGCGTGCGCATGGCGACACAGCGCGAGGCGGAAGCGAAGACCGGGCTGCTCGTCGGCGGGATCTCCGCGCTGGCGCTGCTCGACAGGGGCTTCGAGGTGCTGCTGGACGACGCGGCGCGGCAGTTCGACGAGCTCTACGTCAGCGCCGGGCAGCGCGGGATCAACCTGCGGCTGCGCGTCGACGATCTGATCGCCGTGACCAGGGCGAGCGTTGCGGCAGTGAGCTGATCTTGACAGTCATGCTATGATAGCTCTACCGCATCGATAGCCAACTCCCCGCTATCGGTGTGTGTCTGCTGGCCTATCCTCTTTATGCTCAAGGAGGCTCCTCATGGGTGACAAGAGTCCGAAGAACGTCAACAAACAGAAAAAAGTTCAGGACCAGAAAAAGCAGCAGCAGAAGAAACAGCCCGCAACACCAAAGAAATAGCTGAAGCTCGATCGAGACGCGCAGGTCTTCGGGTAGTGCTGAGGACCTGTGTTATTTTTTAACCCGACTGTGGGAGCCTGCTGGCTTGACGCGCTGTAGCGCGTCTCCTATACTTCCGGTAGTCCCGCCCGCCGCACCGCCGCGACGGGCGTTGTCTTAGACAGTGCATCATGCGCCGAAAGGCCGGGCGAGTGCCATGCGGGTGCCAGACCGGGTGCCCTTTGGGCATGGACGCCCGGCATGGGCACCCGGCGAAAGAACAAAGGAACAAAGAACAAACTGAAGGTAGAGCCGAGAACTAACGGCGAATGTTGAGCTTGAAACCTGGAACCAATGTTTCCCGACAAGGTTCGTCGGTCATGGAATAGGATGATAGATAGCATGACGCATCCGTTTATCGAACGGCTCCAGCGCGCCCCGCTGCTTGCCGATGGCGCGATGGGCACGCAGCTCTATAACCACGGCGTCGACTTCGACCAGTGCTTCGACGCGCTGAACCTGACGAATCCGCGACTTGTCGCGGATATTCATCGCAGCTACATCGAGGCTGGCGCGGAGCTGATCGAAACCAATACCTACGGCGCGAATCGCTTCAAGCTCGAAGCACATGGCTTGCAGGACAAAGTCCGCGAGATTAACTTCCGCGCCATGAAGATCGCGCGCGACGTCCGCGAGATCTCCGGCGCGTCCGTGTTTATCGCCGGCGCGGTCGGGCCGCTGGGCAAGCTGCTGGAACCATACGGCCATATCACGTCCGATCAGGCGCGCGCGGCGTTTAGCGAGCAGATCGGCGCGCTGTTGGAGCAGGGCGCGGACCTGTTGATTCTGGAAACGTTCAGCGATCTGCGCGAGATCATCCTGGCGATCGAGGTCGCGCGCTCGATCAGCGACCTGCCGATCATCGCCCAGATGACCTTTGCCGAAGACGGTCGGACTCCGCTGGGCCACACGCCGGAGGAGGTCGTCGTCAAGCTGCGCGCCGTCGGCGTCGACATCATCGGCGTCAACTGCTCGGTCGGATCGCAGCGCGTCTTCAATATCGTCGAGGCGATGCACATTGCCGCGCCCGACGTGCGGCTATCGGCGCAGCCCAACGCGGGCTTTCCCACCGAGCGTCACAACCGCGTCTTCTACCCGTCGTCGCCGGAGTACATGGCGCGCTACGCCAAGCGCATGATCGAGGAGATCGGCGTGAGCCTGGTCGGCGGCTGCTGCGGCACCACGCCTGAGCATATCGCCGCGATGCACGGCATGCTGCACGATCTCAACCCCGACGCGCCTGCGGGCCACGTGCATCATGTGGAGGCAGCGCCCAAGCCCAAGGCCGTAACAGCGCAGACCGAGCCGACGCGGCTGGCGCGGGCGCTTGAGGCGGGCGAGTTCGTGGTCAGCGTAGAGATCGACCCGCCGCGCGGCCACAATCCGAGGAAATGCCTCGAAGGCGCGCAGATGCTCAAGGAGGCGGGCGTGCAGTTCATCAACGTCGCCGACTCGCCGATGTCGCGGGTGCGTATGAGCGCGCTGGCGATGTGCGCGATGATCCAGGATCGCACCGGCCTCGAAACGATCCTGCACTTCACCACCCGCGACCGCTCGCTGATGGGGCTGCAAAGCGATCTGCTGGGCGCGCACGCGATGAACGTCCGCAATATCCTGGCGCTCAAAGGCGATCCGCCGTCGCTGGCGGACTATCCCGGCACCAAGGGCGTCTTCGATGTCGATACGATCGGGCTGGTCCAGGTGATCAGCGGCATGAATCGCGGCGTCGATACCGCTGGCAACGACATCGGCATGCCCACGACCTTCAATATCGGCGTGGCGCTCGACGTGAACGCCGCCGATCCTGACTGGGAGATCAACCGGCTCCATCAAAAAATCGCGGCGGGTGCGCACTTCGCCATGACGCAGATTGCCTACGATGCCGAGGCGCTGCGGGCATTTCTGGAGCGCCTGGGACCGCCGCCGATCCCGCTGGTGCTTGGTCTGCTGCCGCTTCAGAGCTACCGCCAGGCTGAGTTCCTCAAAAACGAGGTGCCGGGCATCGCGCCCACCGACGAGGCGCTGCGCCGGATGAAGCTGGCGGGTGCCGAAGGCCGCAAGGAGGGCGTCAAGATGGCCCAGGAGCTGCTGCTTGAGGTCAAGGATCTCGTCAGCGGCGTGTATATCATGCCGTCGTTCGGGCGCTACGAGGTCGCGGCGGAGGTACTGTCGGTGCTGTAGATCCGTTCGCGGGCGCAGGGGCACGGTTCCGCCGTGCCTTTATTGCGCCTCCCAGCGGCGCAGCTCGAAATCGCCGGAGCGGATCGCGATCGTGCCGTCGGGCGCGATCCAGTCGGCGGCCTCCGGTGGAAAGCTGATCAGCTCGACGGGCGCGGCCCGCCGGTTTTCCGGCAGCGCTCTGATGATGAACTCGCCAAACGGATCGAGGCGAGTATCCCACTTGGAGAAGACGATGTGCGTGCGGCGGTAGCGGCTGAGCAGGAACCGCAGCTTTTCGATCGACACCTCGCCGCACTCGCCCCAAAAGATCGGCTCCTGGCGCTCGTCCAGCGCGAGCAGATCGGGCTTGTAGCGGCTGGGCTGCGGCAGCGGCACCTCCACGCGCAGATTCGGATAGCGCGGCAGATAGAGCGCCCACAGCAGCGCCTTCTGAAGCACATGCTCGGCGCTCTCGATCGGACGTTTGACCAGCACCAGCGATAGCCCATGCGCGCGCACGGTTAGCTTTCGTCGCAGGTAGTCCATCGCTCGCACTTGCCCTGGCGTGTCACGCGAAGCTCGCTCCCCATCGGGAGGAGCAAAGGGTCTGGTCGGCAGGCACAGGGAACGATTGTGGATCAGAAGAATGAAGTATTTGGGGGACGCCCACCGCCCAGAGGGCACCCGCCCCGGCCTAACGGCATATTAGGCACGCCGCCCGCCGATCCGGCCTGCTTTGCGCAGATTGCGGCCCTGCGCTGCCACGATGCGGTACTGCCCGCGACTGGCGATCTGCTGCGGATCGCGGATCAGCATCCCCAGCGCCTCGACATAGCGGTCGAACTCGTGCTGCTTATCGCCGCCGAGGTAGAGCGCGCCATCTGCGGCAAGCCGCGCCACGCCCTGATCGATCAGCTCGATCACCGTATCGCGGCCCAGATGGAACGGCGCGATGCAGCTTACGATGTCGAATGGCGGCTCATCCTCGTCCAGATCTTCCAGGTCGTTGATCACATGCACGTTGCCCAGCCCGGCCAGCGCCGCGCGTGTATCTTCCAGCTCGTCAAACGTATAGACACAGATCACCAGCTCGCTCGCATCGAGCTGCGGCGCGAGGTATTCGGCCAGCTCGGTGGCGCCTGGGCTGCCGAGATGCAGGATGCGCGTGCCCGGATCGGGCCGGATCTGCGCCTGCATCATCCGCGCGAGCGTCGAGCCGTACTCGGTGAGAATTTCGTTGCGTTTCAACATGCGGCCAGCGCGGCCACGAACGACCCTTGGCATACCTGCCTCGTCTCTTGTAGCTTATCGCAAAATATAATAGGTTCCTCGCCGGTCGCCGATCCGCAGCAGCAAGCCGCGCTCCACCAGATCGGCCAGATCGCGGCGTACTGTCTCATCCGAAATATCGGGCGTTAGCTCGCGATACTCGCGGTTCGTAATGCGGCGATGCTCGGCCAGCCACAGCAGCGCGGCGATCTGCCGCTCGTTGATCCCGGCGCGCAGCCACTCGCTCGTGTCGATGCCGCTCTGCGTCGCCTCGGCGATGCTGCGGCCCTGCAATGTCACCAGAAAGCCGGCAGCCGTCTCGCGGAAGGACGGCGGCGGCAAGCCCTCGCTGGACATCAGCTTGAGCATGCGGTCGATGCCGTAGCCGAGCCGCTCGATCAATCCCAGGTCGCTCAAGACCTGCACCAGCACCTCGTTGCGCGAGTAGCGCTCCTCGCGTAAGTTGTCTACCGTGACGTGACCCGGCAGGCGTCCGGGCGAGTAGCATTCGAGCCGATCGCCAAAGAGCGCGATGCGAATCCCCTCGCCGCGCACGGCATAGTCGCGGTGGGCAATAGCATTAATCAGCGCCTCGCGCACGACCGCCAGCGGATACTCGGTCCAGTCCTGGCGCTCCAGGCCGACCATCTTCGAGCCGCCGCGCATGTTGTCGCGCAGCCAGCGCTCGGCCCGGCGGGCCTGCTCCGGCAGTGTATCGCGAACATCGGCGCGCTCGAACTCGTCGCTCATCTCCACGCCGCGATAGCGCACCAGCGTGATTTCGCACTGTGGCACGTGACGCTCGATGTCGCGCGCAAACAGCAGAATGCCCGCATTGGTCGGTACGAACGCCTGCTCCGGCGGCGCTGCGCTCTCCGCTCCGTCGCGGCGGATGATGCAGCCCCGACGCTGGAGCCAGCCGTAGGGATCGTCCAGCGCAGGTGGCCCGACTCGCTCAAGGTACTGCTGGATCTTGGCCGAGTCGAGATCGGCGATCGTCGCCTCTGCGGCAAGCCGCTCCCAGCCGACCGAGCCGCGTTCGAGTAAAAGTTGACGTAACGTATGGGGTGGGATCGGCACGTTGGCAACGCCGTCGCGGATCAGGTATTTGCCGTGGACGCTATAGACGTGCGGCAGGCCCGCCGGAACCTCGAGCAGCAGCACGGCTTGCTCGTCGCGCGCGACGCGGCGCGGCAGCGGCAGCAGCAGCGGCGGTGTGCAGATCAGCGCGGCCTCCAGCGCCAGCTCTTCGGCGGCAGCGGCGTTGTGCAGCCCTTCGATCTTGGGCCGCAGCCGCCCGCCGACGCCCAGCAGGACGGTGCCGCCGCTGCGGTTGGCAAGTGCGGCCAGCGTCTCGGCCAGCTCTTCGGGCCGCGTGCGCTCTTTCAGCAGGGCTATCTGCTCGCTCTCGCCGGCGGCAATCAGGCGTTCGATCTCATCCATACGCTAAAACCTTGTCCACTGATTCCAGGTGCGCTTCGTGCCGGTCGAGATCCAGTCGGGGATCGAGTGCGCCGCGCCGCCGGTGACGAAGCCCAACAAGAAAGCGTAGGTCTGCCCCGAATACTCGCGCAGGTTTTGCACAAACGAGCGCTGAAGCTCCTGCCAGAGATCGATGTTGTTGGTGGCGTTGAAGACGAGCCACAGCAGGCCGTAGACGATCAGGCCAAAGTAGGCCAGCCGCAGCAGCGGCCCGATCACCAGGCCATGGCTCAGCCACGAGCGATGCGGGATCGTCTCTTTGTAGGGCCACCAGATGAAGCGCAAGATGCCCCAACGACGGTACTCAACCGAGTCGATGTCGAGGTCGCAGGAGAAGACGAGGCCGGAGATCAGATGCGCGCCTGTGATCGTCAGAACCGTCGCCAGCGAATGATCGGGCGAGAGCACCCACCACGCGGGCGCTAAGGCAATGCCGGTGACAAGGGTGATTCTATCGTGTGTGTGTGCGCCAGGCATGGCCCAAGTATAGCACACATATTCGCGTGACGAGCAGTGCGCTATGGAGCAGCTATGCTGCTCCATACCGAAATTGGTTGACTTATCGATTTAATTAGTTGACTTATCGATTTAATCGGTTGACTTATCTCATTATAATAAGTTGACATTTCTCCCTCTATTCGCCCATCCATCCTCACATTTTATACATCTGTACGCGAAGACCCAGCATAGTTATTGGCGCTTCGTTTTGTTCAATCGCTGATTTATTCGCTCTTCGACCTCTAGGTTAATGATCCTTACATCCCCATCTTTCGGGCCGAGTTCTTCATCGAAGATCGTAGTCAGGGCTTCGATGCGATGCCAGTTGCCCTTCGTATGTCTCCACAAAGTCGCTTCGAAGTCGTCGATTTTGGCCTCAATCTCCGGGCTAAAGTCAGCTTCTAATGCTAAGTAGAGTCGAGGTAGAACCTCTGATCGAAATTCTGCCTCACTCATTTGCTCTACGACCTCAGCGTCTGTTCGTTGGTCAAGCACGTGAACCTTTTCTAGTAACGGCTGAACACGCTCATGAGGCTTTGCATGGTCACGCATCTGATAGCAGAGGATCAGCCCGAATTTGTGTTCACACCTGTCGCGTACTTCTACCAATTTGCGCAGCCCACGCTCATCTAGAAACTGGGCGTTATCGATGACCAAGGCTCTCAATTGTAGTTTCTGTGCTGATCTCCGTAGCTCTTCGTTCAGCCGTAAGAAGTAACTCTCTGAATACTCAGATCCAGTCCTGGGTGGGCTCGATGTTCGGTCGTAGCCTCGTTGCACCTTCAGGAGATCACGTAATACATAGCATGTCTCCCAGAGAAGCAGAAGTGCAGGTGGAGTCATAATTTTGACGTTGCAGAATGAAGCTAATTCTGGATCCATCAATTGAACGAGAGCAACTTGATTATCCTGAACCGATTTTGGCTCAACGATGACCCACTGTCGTAACAACCTGCTCAGGCCATAACCATAGTACGCGCCGATGGTCATAATTGAGCGTGATTTTGCAGTCCGATTCATCGCAGCGAGCAGGGAGTGTGTCTGTTGGCAGTAAATGAATGGGATTTCCTCTTCCACAATTACCGTCCTTGCTTCTTAGGCTCATTACTCTGATTTTGTCGCAGCTGTGCTCGAAGTTGTCGCATGCGCTCAATCGAGCTTTGCCCTTCTGACGGTCGTTCACCTGCCCCTTCTGGTGCAGATGGAACTGATTGCTCGGGCTGAGATGTTGCAGGAGCTTGTTTGGCTGTGCGTCCCTTTGATGGCTTATCCTGCTTGTTGGAGTTCTTGGCAGTAGTACCCGTTTCAGTGCCGGGAGTTCTCACATGTGTACTACTTGCCTTGTTTTTCTTCCCTTGGCGGGGTGGCTGTTGCTCAGTAGTTTTCTCTTTTTTTGCCGCTTTAGCTCCCCTTGAACGGGTTTTCTGCTTCAACGCTGAGTCATCGGTAGGAGGTAATTCGGTGCCAGATTCAGCTTTCTGCGGTTTCGGGTCTGGCAGCTTAACTTCCTGTGTCACTGGAGTCTTACGTGGAAGATCTCCATATTTCTCGATTAACTGATCTTCTAGGCGCTTAATCCTTAACTTTAGAACTTGATCTTCAAGCTCAATTCCTGCTTCATTGAGACCGCTCTGTCCATCGCCACTAAACCGGTTGGTCCCTTTTGGTACGACACGCTCCCAGTTCTTTCCATCAACACAAGCAATGACAATTCGCTGCCCTCGGATTGGAGAAAAGAAACAGATAGGAATTCTTTCTTTACGAGCTACAGCTGCCATCCACCGCTGACGTGTCTCAGGATCATGTGTCGCCGGCTCCCAAAAACAGTCTTTCCGTAAACTGGTATCTGAGATTGATGCTGTATCAGTTTTGGCAGCAAAAGCAAACTGCGCAAGGTCAATATCGTTAGGGGGAGGAAGGGCAATGCTCGGTTCCACTGCTCCTTCCCACAGAGCCTGGCGAGTGGGACGGTTTTTTGCGGCGGGCGATGCATTCCACTGCTTGAAATGTTCTTCTAAGATGAGGCGAAGTTGCTCAATGGTGATCAATTCTTCAGGGTGGGCATGTGCGTGTTTCCATGCTAACCGAAATTCACGCTCTGTTCGTCGGATGCTACGGCTCTTAAGGCTGCGTGAATTTTTGATATAGCCACCGATATCTTTGAGCGTCTTATCCACTAATTTGAGTAACACTTCGACTTTGCCTCGTCCCCAGGGTTCATCAGGTTTTGAGCGAATGAGATGAAGGCTGGACTGGTTGTCACGCGCAATGAACTGCATATATTTCGCAAGTGCTTTATATTGCGAACCATTATCTGTATAGAAGGTTCGCGCTCTCCTCTTAGTTTTGTCCATAATGTAGGATAGACGCCCACGCAGGTGTTTGTTGGTAAAGTCAACGTTACGGAGGTCATTCAAGGCTACTTCCACCTTACGGGGCAGAATGAACCAGTCAAGAACATATCGACTGTAATCATCCATGATCACTACCAGTACAACCGTGCAGATGATTTTGCCAACACGTACAAATATTGGTAGATAACGCGCATCAGAGATCCAGCGCTCGTCTGGTGCTTCCGCATCATTGTCTACCTTAAAGGCCAAGCTTTCTTTGACAGCCCGCGCACCATTCCAGGAGAGAATAAAGCTGAGGGCATCTTTACCGCGTTTATGCCGGTCCAGAATACCCTTAAGCTGGCGAAGTGTTACTCGATCTTTTAAATGTGGGTGCTCTTTTACCAAGAGGTTGTAAACAAATTTTAGTTCAGGAATAACTCCTGCTGGCTCTTTGACTTCGCCGCCAGGTATTTGTAGAGGCCAATCTGTTTTTAGACAGGAAATGATGAAGAACTCCTCTTCTTTTGTGCTTAACACTGCCTGAACTAACCTACCAGGCTTGAGATCAACGATTGCATTTTCAGGCGGATCATCAGGATGATCTCTGTGATATTTGGTAACTCGGTCGAATAATTTGCGCAACCCTTCTCGTGAGCCAATGCCCAATTCCTTGCGTATCATTTGACCTACACCGCGCGGGAGTCTGTCCCTTCGTGCTTTTAGCTCCAATGCGTATTTGACTATTTCCCATTTTCTAGCGAGTTCTGCCCGCTTAGTTAATAACTCTTCACCCTCCTCTAGGGGAGGATTGTCGAATGATGGTCGTTTGCGCGACTTCTTAAGTCGTGGCTCATCCGGTGGAAGATCAGAACCAACGGGCTTAACTTGGTCGTCATGTGAGATATTTTCGCCGGGAGTTTCTACATCAGCCATCGCGAACCTCGCTCGTTATTCTTCAAAAGGCTCATCATCACGGAATACGTATTCGACATGAGGGTGTCCAGCTATGTCTCGTTCAACAAAAATACCGGCTTCCATTCCCCGGTAGAGATATGGAAATGTCCGAGCCTGGAGGGATAGACCTGGCTCTACAAGAAAAGAAGGGCTCCGGTAGAGCACTGCTCCATCGATCACGCCGTTCCGAATTGTTTTGACATGTTTAGTCGGTGGTAGGAGCCAGCCCGCAGCAGGACTTCTATGTGCAGGCAGAGCAAATCCACGGTCGCGGAGAGCTTTAGGAATAGGTACGACTCGATGTTGAGGAAAATACCGTGTACGAAGCCACGTCAATAACCCTTGTTGTGCTTGTCCAATCGTTACGCTTTTTGATCTCCATAGCTCCAGGATATATGCTCCTGTTTCATATTCGATGTCCTCAATAATTGGATATTTGCTCTGAGGACGTGGATGAAATGTCCCAATCTCTGCCATCAGATAATTTGATGCATGCTGGAGGTCGGAGCAATCAGCCACAACTTTCACGACGGTATCGGGCAGTAGAATTTGTTCTGGACTCCCATGTAGCAGCCAGTTGTTCAACTCAACTACTTGCTCTAGCTCATCCCGCATAACCCATTCTGGTAAACCAGCAATTGCGCCTGCGTGCCAAATAGCCTCATACAGAGCGAGACCTAGTTCAGCGGCTTGTGGTGAGTTACGACTTACCCAGCATCCCACCGGTAGGTCGCTACTAGAATCAAGGACAACAACCGCAGAACAAGTATTGCTGATGTGATAGCCTTGTATATCTCTAAGCGGTAGTTTAAGTTCAGCAATATGAAGAGCCCATGTTTTATGCAACTGCGGTACGGTTGAAAGCACCAGCGTTGCTCGTTGTCGAACCGTTGCTACATTGGGGCCAGTACCACCATGCCAGCGTCTAGGTTTCGGCGTATTGTTATCCAGGACTATGGCAATATGCCGCGATATTTTGGCATGCTTGATGCCACAAGCGACAGCATAAACCTGTAGTTGCGAGAGCAGCAATTCCCAGTTCAATGTACCATCGGGTCGGCTTAGCTTTGCGAAGCGAAGGAACTCAGCTATGCGCTCATCGATTGCACTCGCCCACTCAGAGATGGGCAACATTCCAATGCTTCCATAGGTGATCAAGTTACGCAGGTAGTAGCGAGCTGTTTTTGTATCAATGTCTGCTCGGGCAGCAAACGATAAAACAAGGTGATCTACTTGTTCTTTCGGAAATATGTAGCTGGTAGCTCTACGCTGAATCTTGGCTTCACGTAAGCGCCGGCGCTGCTTCATCTTTCTCTGTTGCCGTCGTCGTACTATCGCTGGAACACCGAACCACAATCGTCTCCCGAATCGAATACGGAATGGGCTAGAAGGTTGTTCGCGGAGCAATCGCGTCAGAGGAAATGGGATTCTAGCTTCCTCAATAGCGACTGCCAGGTGTTCCAACATCGTGACGATAACGTGTTGTGCTGCCGGTTTAAGTGCTCCTAGATGCTCTTCAATTGCTCGTCGAATACGTTGCTCATAGATCGTTGCTTGAGTCGTGTGAGATGGAGCTGTGCATCGCCAATCAATCAGTTCATATAGTCCACCTTGGACAAAATGGTTGAACAGCTCTTCTGCCTCTTCTGCTTCACACATCCTCCATCGTGACAGTGCTTGAATAATTGCAGCGCGTTGCTGAGATCGAATTTTTGTTTGGTAGCGTTCTCTCGCTGGACTAAGAGGATGTTCATGCAGCAAATGTTCTTTCCAAAGCTCAGGATCAATCTGATGCAGTGCTCGATGAAGCGCAATTAAGTGAGGCGTGGTCATAATTAATCACGCGGCTTTCAGACAGGCTTTTAAGCCGACGCGCAGGTCTAAGTTGTGCTCAAAGCGATACCACAACATGAGCTGGTAGACCAGGATTGCCCCAAGCGCAAAGCGACGGGTGTTGGTCAACCCTTTGGTTGGAACTTGGCCGTGCCCATCGAAGATCCCTTTGAACTGCTCATTAAAATTCTCGATCGTGACCGACCGCAGTTTGTGGAAGACGCGACGCACCTCAACGCCTCCATCCGTATGCGGGTAGCGCCCATAGCGCGTGGTCACCAAGATGCGCTCGTCTTCAGCACACAACTCGTGCAACAGCGGCGTGTTGTAGTGACGATCGCCCAACACCACCCGTACTTCGGGTGGCAGGCGACAGAGCAACTCGGGGGCTAGTTCACGATCGGCACGATTGGCAGCCGTAAGTTCAGCAGCCAGCGGAATCCAGACAGCAGCAACAGTTGTGGCAAGCTGCAACTTCCAGCCATAGACCCAGCCATGCCAGCCCGATTTCGTCCACTGGGCCTCGGTATCAATCGAGGTATGTGGAACGCGGCCAGCCGCTCGATCTTTCTGATGCCAGACGCCACCGCGCGCCCGCAGCACAGTACTGTCTACCGCCACCGCCCGACCAGAATTCGCCCAGGGTTGGATCAGACCGACCAACACACGACCCAAACAGCCAATTTGGGCCGGCAAGGTGTCCGGGAGGGCTTGGAGCCGCCGCTCCCAGGTGCGCCGCGAGGGAAACTGCCCATTGATCGTCAACAGGTGCCGCAATTCGCGCATTTCGCGGGTCGGCTGGGCGAGCACGGTTAACAACTCATGCACGGTATGCAGATGGCGCACAATCATGATCACGAGGGCTTTCAGAAACAGGTGATCGGCATACACTTTCGGACGGCCTGGTCCATGTTGCGGAGTGGGTACGACCGGGACGCGATCAATCAGGTGGACCAAGATGACAAGCAGGCTCGTTTGGCCTATCATAGCGGTGCCTCCGTTTCATGCTGGTGTGGCAACCGCTATGATGCGGTGGTAGCCGCGTGGTGGTCAAGCCCATACGCGGCTTTTTGAATTATGACCAACCCTCAATTAAGTCGGTCCGAAGGGTTGCTAATACGATAGATGGTTGTTCAGTTAGAGCAGTAATATGCTCGATTTGGCGTTCGAGCTGGGTCAATTCATAGGCACACAGGTGTTGTGAATACTTGAGTAGTCCAATAGGGCCATTACCTATGCAGGCAAGGATGAGACTACGGGCTTGTCCTGGTACGCGCTC
>DASUTC010000276.1 GCA_036374795.1 Herpetosiphonaceae bacterium | reverse complement strand
ACCGAGTATCCGATCCCAACGTCCGATCCTACGGCTACCGGCATCGTCCGGGGTGCTGGCGTGTCGCTGTGGTTCTTGGAAAGCACCACGAATAAGATTGGCCGTATCCTGCCGAACCCGGTTCACATGCCGATGCTGTCCAGGTAAGGACACGGTTGCTAGCGTTCCTCAGCGTTTGACGGCGGCCTCTCGTTCGCGGGAGGCCGCCGCTGTTCTGTGTTCGTCAACGCCTGCTACACACGCTCGTACTAATGTCCTGAAAAGTTCGCACGCATGTGCTACAATAGATCGTACGCCATGCGTGTGGCGTCGGCTTGTCTCCACAAGCATCGTTCGCTGTAAAGAGCCGGTTGAACTCGATGGTAACATTTCTGCTAGTCGTCACGTCGGATTTTTGGGATGCGCAACGCCGCTGGCCTGCCGGTTGTCGGCCAGTGATCTTTTCGACGGATATGGTGATGAAAAACGCCGGGACCGTGCAGGTTCCAGCCGAGTTTGCCGACGAGGTAGAGCGCCTGCTGCGCGAGAATCCGCATGTGCTCAGCGTCAAGCTGGCACCGCTGGTGTTTCCCAGGCACACCGAAGCGTTGAGGCGGCGGGCGGCTTAAGGCCGGGGACAAAAGCACCGAGAACCGGGTGCCATGCCCAAAGGCACCCGGCATGGTACCCCGGCATGGGCACCCGGCGCACAAAGAACAAAGAACACGAGCGCCAGATACTCCCCTCTCCTATGGCAATGGGAGAGGGGGTGGCGTGTCAGCGCCGGGGTGAGGGCCTGCCGAAGAACAAAGGCTCATGTTCGTTCTGCGCTTGTTTGCTTGTTCCCCCTGGCGCCTGACCCTGCACAAGCTATCTTGAAACCTCGATACAATCCAGCTCGGCGTAATTCGCGCCTTTGCCGAAGCGGATCGTATTGTTGCCAGCGTTGAGATTCACGCTCATCGTCACGGTCGACCAGTTATCCCAGCCGGTGTTGGGGTAGCTGATGGTGGTGCTCACGCCGCCGTTGACCGAGACGGTGTGCGTGCTGGTGGTGCCCGATCCGTTGGCGAAGCGCACCGTCAGCGCGTAGTTGCCCGCCGTCGGCACGTTGATGTTGTTGAAGTGGACATAGCTGTCGGCGTAGTCGATGTAGGCCGCGACTCTGCCGTTGGACGCGCCGCAGCAGGCGCTTCTGATCGTGGCATGGTTAATCGCGGCGTGCTCGGCCTCGTAGCGCGGAATGTCGATGTAGTCCAGCTCGGCGTAGTTCGCGCCTTTGCCGAAGCGGATCGTGTTGTTGCCAGCGTTCAGATTGAGGCGGATCGTCGTGGAGGTCCAGTTATCCCAGCCGGTGTTGGGATAGCTGATGGTGGTGCTCACGCCGCCGTTGACCGAGACGGTATGCGTGCTGGTGGTGCCCGATCCGTTGGCGAAGCGCACCGTCAGCGCGTAGTTGCCTGCCGTCGGCACGTTGACGTTATAGAAGTCCACATAGCTATCGGCGTAGTCGATATAGCCGACGACTCTGCCGTTGGACGCGCCGCAGCAGGCGTTGCGGGCGGTGGCGCGGTTGATCGTGGCGTGCTCGGCCTCGTAGCGCTCGCCCGACGGTCCTACGAGCGCGGTGTTGGCGGGCACGGGCCGCCCGAAGTAGGGCGTGCCGTCGGCGTTCCAGGTAATCTTCTGCGCGCGGATCGTGCGACCGTTCCAGCCGGTGCCGGAGGTGGTATTGGCGTGATACAGATGCCAGTCCTCGGACCCGTCGGGCGAGGTGGTGAACGAGTTGTGGCCGGGGCCGTACGCGCCGGTATTCTTGGAGAAGACACAGCCCGCCGATTTGGTCCACGAGCTGGCGAGCATGACGTTGGCCGCGCTGCTGGCGGTGAGCATGCCCAGGCAGTAATCGTCGGTCCAACTGCCGCTCGCCGAGTAGACGATGAAGATCTTGCCGTTGCGCTTGAGCACCTCCGGCCCCTCGTTGATGTAGGGCCACGTGCTGCCATTGCCGCCGATGCGCTCCCAGGCGTTGGTGGGCTGCGAGATCAGCGCCCGATCGCCGCTGATGGTCGTCGGGCTGCTCATCGGCGCGATATACAGGTTTTGCTGGCCGTTGCTGAAGCCAGGCCAGCCCGACCAGAGGAAGTAGAGCGTGCCGTCGTCTTTGCGCAGCACCGTGCCGTCGATCGCCCAGCGGTCGGTGGGCGGGGCCAGCTTCTTGGGCGCGTAGTAGGTGCCCTGTGGGTTCGTGCCGGTGCTCTCGATCACGTACATGCGGTGATTGGCATTGTTGCCGTCGTCCGCCGCGAAGTAGATGTACCACCTGTTGTTGAGAAACAATAGCTCAGGTGCCCACACGTTGCAGCACAGCCCGCCGCTGGCCGCGCGGCTCCAGACCTTCACGCGCGTCCCGCTGCCGATGCCGGTCAGCGTGGCCGATTTCGTCACCCAGATGTCGCCGTCACTCTGCACGAGGTAATAGAAGCCATCGTGGTAGACCACCGACGGGTCGGCTCCACTCATCAGCGGGTTGTAGAACATGCCTCTGGCGGCATATGTCGGCGCGGCGGGGCTGAGCAGCGCGCCAGCCAGCAGGACGATCCAGCTCAGGCGCGCAAGGGCGGCTTTGATCTGCATGATGTTGTGCTCCTTCGATCGGGGGGTGTGCGCCTTATGCTACGCGCTCCGATCGACGATTGCAAGCGGCAGTAAAAAAGGATTGACCAGCCACCAGCAAGCTGCTAAACTCGGTGGAGGCTCTCACCTACAGCGGCAGCATCCCGACACAGGGGTTTCGTGGAAATCGGTGCGCAGCGGCGCATTGCATCTTTGCATGGCCCTTGCTACCATGTCGATATGTACATTGAGATCGTTGGCGCTATTACCAAGGTTGAGATCATCGCCGTTGGGAATGCCATTCGAGATATTGATCGGCTGTGAGAACCATATGGTCCGGATCGTTGGAGGAAGCTGAAAGGTATTGCGCTGGTTCGTCTCGCCGATGGAACAACCCGCCGCGCGGAAGTGCATTGGTATGAGGCGCATGGGATCGGACGCAGAAAGCTCAAGGTGAAATACTTTTTGGATTAAGGTGTATGGAACAATCACAGACAAGCGTGCGGTTTGCGATTTGCATTCGCAATATCGGAGCCGAAGATCTCGCGCTGCGGAAAGTCTATCAGATCCTACCCAGCACATCGTCGGCTGAGGATGGGTTTTTGCGGGTGATTGATGAGTCTGGCGAGGATTACTTATACCCCGCCGACTACTTCATCCTTCTGGATCTCCCCCAGTCTGCTGAACGTGCCTTGCTCCAGGCCGCATAAGGACAACAAACCGGAGACGCCCTGACGGATAGGGGTAGGCCGTCACCACGCCAGGCGTCATGCCTGGTGCCATGCCTCACCCGCGTGGGACCCTTTCCCGCTCGGCCTGTGGTATAGGCGAGGGGGAGAAACCCGCGTGCGGACGTGTGGAGATCATGTGCAGCACCATCTATCCGGTCGTTCGTATTGCCTAGCCGGTGCGAATAACCACCAGCTTATCGACACCCGACTCGGCACCCCAGATCTCCCCAGGTCGTCCGAGGATCTGGCGTACAAAGGCTTGTGGGCTTGGCAATGGAAACGCTTGAAAGATCTCCTGGCGCGGATCGAAGCGAACCAGCGCATTCGAGCCGAAGTCGCTCAGCCACACATCATCATGCTCGTCGACATAGACCGCATAGGCTTGCGGGTTTTCTCCGGGCAGCCGCCACTCGCGCCACATCCCGGCTGCCGGATCATAGACGGCAACCTGCCCTGCATTCCACTCGCTGACCCACACCCGGCCCTGGGAGTCGCTCCAGACCCGTCGTGCTCCCTGGCCTGCTGTTGGCGGTTCGAGCACCGTTGCCTTGCCCGTCTCCGGGTCTAGCTCAGCAATATGGCTGCCTGCAAGCGAGGCATAGTAGACGTTGCCGTTCGGCGTAGCGGTGATGCCGTAGGGTCCGCGACCCCGTGGCGCTTCAAACATGTCCAGCTTGCCGCTCGCCGGGTCCAGACGACCGTACCATCCGGCCTGACCGGTAAACCACAAGATCCCGCGCCGGTCAAAGGCTGCCGTGTTGAGATTTGCGGGAGCGCGGCCTGCTGGGAGCGCAAACCGGCGTACCTCGTTCGTCTGCGGGTCCACACGCACAATCGCATTCAGCCCGCTGTCTGTAATCCAGGGCGCGCCATCGGGTCCCACGATGACTCCATGCGGCGCTGACCCTGCGCCAAGCGGGATCTGATTAACCTCGCCGGTCGTTGGGTTGAGCCTGCCAAGCATACCTGAACCCTGAGCGGTGTACCAGACAGTGCCATCCTCCGCCGGGGCCACATCGTGTGGCCGGGAACCACGGGGAACCGAGTACTCTTGAATCGTAGGCTGAGCAGCGGTTGTCGCGGATGGCGTAGGCATCACCGATGGCTGGACAGTCATTGCGGGTGTGGGGGTCGCTGGTGGTGGACTGGTCTGCTGCGCCACGGGGGACTGTTCTGGGAGTCTGGGGGCAGCTGTCGGCGTCGTGGAGGCGCTGCTCTGCTGCGGCGCTTCGCTCATGCAAGCACTGCACAGGAGGCCAAGCAGCAGAGCGCAGCTTTTGAGCATGTGCCGGATATGGCTGGATCGGTTCATACCCTGCTCCTGGCCCCTGTCATCCGCGCGGTACACAGCGGCGCGCACCGTTCTGCTGCACTGTGCTGATCATCAAGGACTGGGTGGCTTGCAGATGATTGTATCATAGCACCTGCTCGATTCCTTGAGCGCTTGCGGTCCGCGATCCTTAAACAGGCGACCACGCGGAGGAGTCCTTTCTCCGCGAGGATGCCAGCACACCACGGCAAGCGATCACCCCTGGAGCAGAAATCGGGCATGCACATCGGCTAGCGCAGATATGAAGCGCCGTTGAGATCGACCACCGCGCCGGTCATCCACTCAGCGCCGGGCGCGGCCAGGAAGCGCACCACATGCGCCACCTCCTCCGGTCGGGCGACGCGACCCAGCGGGCTTTGAGCACGAATCGCATCGCCGCGCGTGCCCTCAAGCGCTCCCGTCGCCATGCCGCCCTCGACGAAGCCGGGCGCGACCGCCGTCACATAGATGTTGTGCGGCGCGAGCTCCTGCGCCAGCGATTGCGAGAGCGCGTGCAGCCCGGCCTTGCTCGCGCCGTAGCTCGTCATGCGCGGCTCGCCCCGGTACGCCCCCCGCGAGCCGACGTTGACGATTCGCCCGCCGCCCTGCTGCATCATCTGCCGCGCCGCGCAGTAGCAGGCGTTCGCCGCGCCCAGCAGATTCACCCCGATCACGTGCTCGAAGGCCGCCTGCCACTCGGCATAGCTCACGCTCTCGACCGCGTGCTCGACATAGATCGCGGCGTTGTTGACCAGAATATCCAGCCGTCCCCACGCCTGAACCGCCTCGTCGACCATCCGGCTGATGTCGCCGGGATGCGCCATGTTGGCGCACACCAGCAGATGGTCATTGCCCGGCAGCGATGTGCGGAGCCGCTCGGCTGCCTCTCGCCCGGCATGATAATGAATCGCTACCCGCGCACCGGCCTCGGCAAACGCCCGCGCAATCGCCTGCCCGATGCTCCCCGATGCGCCGGTGATCAGCGCTGTTTGGTTCGCCAGCTCCATGATCTCACCTCGCTTTGATCGTCGATCGCGCATGGTAGCACAGGTTGCCGCTGCGGCTCGCGTTCAACGTTCACTGTTCCGAGTTCAACGTTTCGAGTCCTTGGTTCTCCCCTAGACACTGCCTCGGAAGAACGCCACGCAGCCTACGACGAACACCTGATACTCTCGGAAATGCTGGCCGAGCGCCTGCTCCAGCGCTGCCTGGCTATCCTCGGTGTTGCCAAAGATGCCTTTTGCGTTGTACACCCGCATCAGCGTTCGAGCAAGCGCGTTATGCCGTACTCCCCGGCCCAGGATCGTCGTCCCAAACACCACCCCGCCTGGCTTCAACAGCGGCTTGAGGTTGTCGAACACCACGGCCTTGCTTTCCATGTTTCCGGCGAGACAGTGGAGCACATAGTTGATCCCAATCGAGTCGAACGATGTGCTCACGGGCAGCGGTTCGAGAACATTCGCGCGAATACTTGTCGGCTGATAGCGCTTGATCCGCTCCGCCGTGGCTCGCAGGCTATTTGCATTCAGATCGACGATGGTGATCGCAGGGTTCGGTGTCGGGAATCGGCATTTGTCCAGGAAATAGCCGGTGCCAACGCCAATATCGAGATGCTGCGCGCCGACCTGCCGGTTGTAGAAGTCGAGAATCTGCGGCGTCGGGCATCTCCAGGCAAAGCGATTGGAGAACCAGAGCACGATCAGGTCGTAGACGGACAAGAGCGGACGGCCATAGATGGCGCTGCCTGCGGTAGCGGTGGTCGGGTCGGTCTGATTCATCGAAACCTCTTGTGATGTTTGAGAAATGATTGCCGATTTCCGTGAGTCGCATTGCGTAGGCCCCGGTCACTCCGCCGGGCGCAGAAGAACAGGCTGGCGCAGTTGACTCGCTCGGCCCGTATGTAGTACATACACATCGTTAATCGTCGGTTGAGATAGGAGGACATGATGCTGACGGAAGCGCAGCGCTCGTTCTACGAGCAGAATGGATACATCCTGGTGCCTGGGCTGCTAACGCAGGCGGAGGCAAGCGCGCTGCGCCAGGAGGGTCACGACCTGATCGCGCGGCTTGCGGCTCACCGAAACATCGACGCCACCTGGGGCAGCGCCAGGGAAGCCATGCGCGAGGCCCAGACCACCCAGCTCCTCCACTGCCATGATGTCCAATTCTACTCGGCGGCGTTCACGCGGCTGATCGTGGACGAGCGCCTGACGGACATCGCCGCGGAGCTGATCGGCAGCCCGAACGTCCAGCTTCACCACACCAAGCTGTTCATCAAGCCGCCCGAAAAGGGTTCGCCCTTTCCGCTGCACCAGGACCACCCGTTCTTTCCGCACGAGCGGCACAGCATGATCGCGGCAATCATCCACTTCGACGATGCGCCGATCGAGAAAGGATGCGTGCAGGTGGTGCCCGGCAGCCACAAGCTCGGCCCGCTGGAGCACATCGAGCGCGGCGGCTGGCATTTGCCCTTCGAGCAGTACCCGCTTGAGGCGGCGGTGCCGTGCCCGGCCAGGGCGGGCGATGCGCTCTTCTTCAGCTATCTGACGATCCACGGATCGGGCATCAACCGCAGCGATGAGGCGCGTACCACGGTGCTGGTGCAGATGCGCGACCCCGCCGATCCGCCCACGGTCAAGACGCACGAGTCGCGCGGGCAGGGCATGATGCTGCGGGGAATCGATCCGCTTGCCGCGCGCTAAAGAGCGATCGGGGCGCGCGGCAAACCCGCGCACCCCGCCCGACAAGACATGCATAGCTCAGCGCTCCGACACAGGCCGCGCGGGCACATCGACCGGCTCCTGATCCTCGGTCGGCACCGACGTATCGACGATATGCACGCCCTCGTTCAGCTCCTCGCGGATCGGCGGGCCGTTCTCGGCGTGGCTGGGCGGCTCCTCTACCGGCGGCTCGACCGGCTCCTTGCGCAGCGCGGCTGGCAGCACCTCGTCAACCCGATCGACCAGCACGAACTCGATCGCGGAGCGCAGCTCAGGCGGAATATCCTCCAGATCGCGCTCGTTGCGCCGGGGTAGAATCACCGTCTTGATCCCGGCCCGATGCGCCGCCAGCACTTTCTCCTTGACGCCGCCGATCGGCAGCACTTTGCCGCGCAGCGTGATCTCGCCGGTCATCGCCACGTCGTCGCGCACCGCGCGGCCCGTCAGCAGCGAGGCCAGCGCCGTCGCCATCGCGATCCCCGCCGATGGCCCGTCCTTGGGCGTTGCGCCCGCCGGAACGTGCAGGTGAATATCTACGCCGTTGAAGAAATCGCGCGGGATCTTCAGCATCTCGGCCTCCGAGCGCACGTAGGAGAGCGCCGCCCGCGCCGATTCTTTCATCACCTCGCCGAGCTGCCCCGTCAGCAGAAAGCCCTTCCCACCGGGCATCTTGGTCGCCTCGATGAAGATGATGTCGCCGCCGACCGGCGTCCAGACCAGGCCGGTGACAACGCCGGGCCGGTCGGTGCGCTCCGCGACGCCGGGATCGTACACCGGCTTGCCCAGGTACTTGCGCGCCAGCGCCTCGTCCAGCAGGATCTGCTGCGGCTCGGCGGCTCCGTTCGTGCTCTCCTGCTGCTCTGCGCGCGCCACAACCTCCGTCACCACCTTGCGGCAGAGCGTGCCGATCTCGCGCTCAAGGCTGCGCACGCCCGCCTCGCGGGTATACTCCTCGATCGTCACGCGCAGCGCCTCGTCGGTGACGCTGACATCCTGGCCGGTCAGCGCGTGCTTCTTGAGCTGCTCCGGCAGCAGGTAGCGCTTGGCGATCTCCATCTTTTGCAGCAGCGTATAGCCGCTGAGCTGAATGATCTCCATGCGGTCGCGCAGCGGAGCCGGGATCGGCTGGAGCGAGTTGGCCGTGGCGATAAACATCACGTTCGAGAGATCGAAGGCCACGTCGAGGTAGTGATCGCGGAAGGCATTGTTCTGCTCAGGATCGAGCACTTCCAGCAGCGCGCTCGCCGGATCGCCGCGAAAATCCATGCCGAGCTTATCGATCTCGTCGAGCATAAAGACCGGATTGTTGACGCCGACGCGCCGCAGCGATTGCATGATCGTGCCCGGCATCGCGCCGATGTAGGTGCGGCGATGGCCGCGAATCTCGGCCTCGTCGCGCAGACCGCCCAGCGATATTCGTAGAAACTTGCGGTTCATGGCCCGCGCGATCGACCGGCCCAGGCTGGTCTTGCCCACGCCGGGCGGCCCCACGAAGCACAGGATCGCGCCCTCGCTCGGCTTATCCACGCTTTCATCGCTCAGCCGCTCGCGGCGTAGCTCGCGCACGGCCAGAAATTCCAGAATGCGCTCTTTGATCTCTTCCAGATCGTAATGGTCCTCGTCGAGCACCTCCTTGGCGACGCCGATATGAAGCTGGTCCTCGGTGTGGATCGACCAGGGCAGCGTCGTCAAGATCTCCAGGTAGGTGCGCGTGATGCTGTAGTCGGGCGCGGCGGGATTCATCCGGCTCAGCCGGTTCAGCTCGCGCTCCGCGACCTCGCTCGCCTCCTGGGGCATGTTCGCCTGCTCGATCGCCTCGCGGAAGCGCTCGATCTCGGCGGCGTTGGTATCTTCCTCGCCTAGCTCGCGCTGGATCGCCTGAAGCTGCTGGCGCAGGATGTACTCGCGCTGCGACTTGTTGACCTCTTCGTTGACCTGGCCCTGGATCTGCTGCCCGATCCGCAGCACCTCCAGCTCGCGCCGCAGGATCTCGCCGAGCCGCTCCAGCTTACGGCGCACGCTGTTTTCTTCCAGCAACGCCTGTCGCTCCGCCAGGTCCATGCGGCTGTAGAGCGCCAGCAGATACGCCAGGCGACGCGGATCGTCCTCGTTGATCACCGCCGTTTGGAGCTCCTCCGGGAACTGCGGCACTAGCTGCGCCATCTGCGCCACCAGACCTTGCAGGTTGCGCATCAGCGCCTCGATCTCGATGCCGCCCTCGACCGTGTCGGGGATCGCCCGCACGCGCGCCCGGTAGTACGGCTCGCTCTGGATAATCTCCTCGATCGCGATCCGCTCCACGCCCTGCACCGCGACGCGCAGCGTGCCGTCGGGCATTTTCAGCAGCCGGTGGACGTTGACCGCGCAGCCGACGCGGTAAAAATCGTCGGGCGCGATCGTGGGCGGTCGCTCATCGGTATCTTTCAGCGCCACCAGCCCGATCATCCGCCCGGCCATCAGCGCATCGTCGATCAGCTTGATGCTCTGCTCCTGGCCGATCGCCAGGGGAATGATCGTCATCGGGAAGACAATATTATTAAAGATCGGCAGGATCGCCAGCTCCTCAGGAATGTCCGGCAGATCTTGCTGCTCGGTGGGCGCTTCGTAATTCTGGGTCATATCTCCTCCTTGAGTTCAGCATGGCCGTGATGGAGGACAGGCCGAAGGCTCATCGCTAGCCGCCCTGGCTTACCTCGACGCGCACGGTCGACGGCGGGCGCTTCGGCAGGATGATCGTCAGCAGGCCATCGTCATAGCTGGCCTCGACCTCCTGCTCGGCGACCGGGCCGGGCACGTAGACGGCGCACTGGAACGGGCCTTCCGTAATGCCAAGCTGATGAAAATGGACCGCGCCCTCATGATGCAGCTCAGGCCGCTGCCCGCGCACGAACAGCGCGCCCTCGGTCAGCGTCACCTCGATCTCGACGCCGCGCATACCGGCGAGTTCGAGCAGCACGACATAGGCGTCGTCGGTTTCGTACACATCCGCCGCGGGCTGCCACAGATCGCTGCGGTGGCGAATCGCGATCGGCTGCTGGCGGCTCCACTGACGGCGAAACAGCTCTTCTAGCTCGCGCTGCATAGCGCCCGCGCCCATGCTACGGCGCAATAAAATCACTCGGCTCATACTCTGCGTCCTCGATGTGTTGTGTGATCTTTTTCCTTTTGGATTGTGCCACAAGCGGCACACGCCCTGCCGCGCGGCAAAGCGTGTGCCAGCGATCAGCCGCTCAGCGCTGGCGCAGCTCGCGGTCGATTACCTGGATGAACTGCTCGATCGGTCGCGCGCCGGTCATCAGCTTGCCGTTGATGATAAACGCGGGCGTGCCGTTCAAGCCCAGCCGGATCGCCTCGTTGGTGTCGCGCTCGACCTCATCGGCGTAGCGTCCCTGGTCGATACACTGTATCAGCGCGTCGGGATCGAGCTGCAAGACCTCGGCGTAGCGCCAGAAAGCCTCCTTCGCTAGCTCCGGCGTCGTATCCCACTCCGACGGCTCGGCGAAGAGCTTGCCGTGCATCGCCCAGTAGCCGTCCTGCTCGCCGGCGCACTCCGCCGCCTGCGCCGCCAGCCCGGCCTGGGGATGGTTGCTCAGGATCGGAAAGTCTTTATAGACGTAATAGACCTGGCCCGTGTCGATGTATTTCGTTTTGATCTCCGGTAGCGCCGAACTGGCGTATATACGACAGAATGGTCAGCCATAATCCGAAAACTCGACGACCGTGATCTGCGCGTCGGGCTGGCCCAGCGTGGCGTAGCGCTCGCCGTCGATCTTGAACTTTGCCATGCTCTCCGTGATCGGGCCTTCGCCTGGCGTTGGCGTCGGCGGTGCGGTCGGCGTGGCGCTCGGCCCGCGCTCTCCGGTCGGGTGCGCAGGCGTTACCGTGGGCAGGCCCGCCGGACGAAGGCTGGATGCGCTCTGGGGCGTAGTGCTGCTACAGGCCGTGAGCAGCCCGGCGAGGATCAGCCCGACGATCCGTACACGGCTCATGCGCGCTCACCCGTGCTCGCTTCGCCGCGCAGCTCTTCGATCGCCGCCAGGGTCGTGGTCGTGTCGCAGTAGCTCTCGCCCAGCGGCAGCGGACGCTTCCAGACGCCGGATTCCGCGTCGGTAAAGCCGAAGCGCGCGTATAGCCGCTGCGCCGCCGTGTTCGCGCGGCGCACGTCCAGCATGATCCGGTTGCAGCGCTGGCCCTCCGCCCGTTGCAGCGCGTAGTCCATCATCTTCGTGCCGACGCCCCGCGCGCGCGCTTTGGGCGAGAGGTAAAAATCTTCCACGTAGGCGTAGGGCTGCGCCTCCCACGTCGAAAGCCGGTACGCGATCTGCATACAGCCGATCGGCTCGTCGTCGGCGGTTGCCAGCAGAAAATCGCTCGCGCCGCTCTGGAGCAGTGCCCCGACGATAGTGGCGATCTCCTCCACGTCGGCAGGCTCGGCACCTTCTTCTCGCGCCAGCGCGTGGATCAGCGGCGCGAGACGCGGCGCGTCCTCCGGATGGCATAGCTCGATCAAAAATTCAGTAAAGCTCATGGAGTCCTCTTTCATTGCGCAGATTATACCCGACGAATAGTGTACAGCGAGTTTCCCGGCAGCCCGTGATTCGGTGTTGCGGATTTGCATTAAAGTTGTTATACTTTTCACTATAATCTATCGGGCATCGATAAGCTACCCTTGGGCGATGAACGCTCATCCTGTCGCAGGATGAGTGTTTTTTGTCGGCAAAGGAGTACGAGGATGGAGACAAACGACATGAAAGTGCATGCTTGTCCAACCTGTGGTTCCGCGCTCGAACTGGACGGCTCCGGGTATCGCTGTGAAGAGCATGGCCTCTGGTACACGTACGGCGGTAATTTGTTGGTCCACGCGCCCAGCGACGAGCACAAAACGCGCGATCGTTTCACGATGCCGTGGGAAGCATTGCCGCACGCCAGCTAGTGCGCCGTCAGGACGGGGTCTGGGATTCCCAAATGGTTCCCTTTCCGAGGCAAAATCGGCTATTTCCCCAACATGCTCCCTGATTCTGCACGAGCGCATGGCGCAAGACCACACCGATGTGCTGTGTGGCAGCGACGAGGCTGCCACGTGACGTATCCTCTCCCCGCTCAATAGATCATCTCGCCTTTGACGAACGCGCTGGTGCGCTGATCGGTCGCGACCGTCAGCAGGCGCTCGGTTGGCCCCTGTTCGATCATCTGTCCATCCAGCAGCATTACGGCGCGGGCCGTCAGCCGACGAGCCTGGTGCAGGTTGTGCGTCGCCACGACGATCGTGCTGCCGTGCTCGCAGTGGAGCGCGGTGATCGCCGCCTCCATCAGCGCGACATTCCGTGGATCGAGATTGGCGGTCGGCTCGTCCAGCAGCAAGACCCGTGGACGAAAGACCAGCGCCCGCGCCAGGGCTACCCGCTGCATCTCGCCGCCGGAGAGCGTCAGCGCCCGCGCATGAGCCACCTGCTCCAGGCCCAGCAGCTCAAGCAGCGCTGCCACCCGCCGATCGTCGCGCTGCCCGCGCACCCGCAGCCCAAAGGCGACATTCTGCCAGACGCTGGTATCGAGCAGCAGCGGACGCTGAAAGACCAGCGTGATCTCGCGCTGGACCGCCAGCGGGATTGTATCTTTATATGCCTGGCCGTCGCAGGCGAGCCTGCCGCTGGTTAGCGGCTCAAGAAAGCAGAGCAGCCGCAGCAGCGTGGACTTGCCCGCGCCGCTGGGACCGATCAGCGCCAGCCGCTCGCCCGCCTCGATCGTGAGGTCGTCGATCGCCAGCACCGTGCGTGCGCCGTAGCGTTTGGTGACGTGTTGCAGATGATAGAGCGGTTCCATGCTATCCGGCCACCTGCAGCAAGCGCCCCTGGAGCCGCAGCGCCAGCGCGTTGAGCGCAAAGGTCAGGCCCAGCAGCACGAACGCCAGCGCAAGCGCCTGATCGAATGCGCCCTTGCGGGTTTCCAGCACGATCGCCGTCGTCAGCACGCGCGTCGAGCCCGCGATGTTGCCGCCTACCAGCATGACCGCGCCGACCTCGGAGATGATGCTGCCGAACCCGGCGACGAGCGCGACGAGCATGCCGCCGCGCGCCTCCCACAGCACCGCCCGCGCGATCTGCGTCTGGGTTGCGCCCAGCGCCCGCAGCTGTGCCCGCAGCTCCGCGCCCACGCCCTCCACCGCCGACATCGTGAGTCCCGCTACCAGCGGCAGGCTGATCAACGTCTGCGCAGCGATCATCGCGCGCGGCGTGAAGAGCCAGCCGAGCATGCCAAGCGGCCCGCTGCGCGAGAGCAGCAGATAGACGATCAGCCCGACCACCACCGGCGGCAGCCCCATGCCGGTGTAGATGATCGTCGTGAGCAGGCGACGACCAGGAAAGCGCAGCAATCCGAGCCACGCGCCCAGCGGAATCCCGCCGATCGCGCTGAGCGTCAGCGCCACGCCCGACACCCACAGCGACAGCGTGATGATCGCCCAGAGCTGGCTGTCACCGTTGAGCAGCAGCCGCAGCGCCGCGCCGATGCCCGCCAATAGATCGTTCATTGTGTTGCCTGTGGATAAAAGAGCGGCTGTCCAAAGCGCTCCGTGCCAAACTCTCCGATGCGTCGCTGGACCTCAGGCGAGGTGATCCACGCGACGAATGCCGCCGCCAGCCGTTCGTTGATCCCGGCATGTCGCGCGGCGCTGACCTGGATCACGCCGTATGGGTTGCGCAGCGCCGGGTCGCGATTCTGCTCGATCGTCGCGCCGCCGATGAGCAGCGTGAGACGCGGCAGCCTGGCGCGCATCGCCAGGTAGGTGCCGCGATCTGCCAGGGTGTACGCGCCCAGTTCATCGGCGGCGATCAGCGTCTCGCCCATGCCCTGCCCCAGCGATCGATACCAGTCGAGCGTGGCCGTAGGCGCTACGCCCGCGCTGCTCCAGAGCGCCTGCTCCTTGGTAAACGTGCCGGAGTCGTCGCCGCGCGAGGCAAACGGCACGCCTGCCGCCGCGATCCGCTGAAACGCCTCGCCGCCGCTGCTTGCCGCGCCGATCTGCGCGGGATCGCCCGATGGCCCGACGATCACAAAGTCGTTGTACATCACATCGCGGCGCTGGCTGCCGAAGCCCTGCGCCATAAATGCGTCTTCGCGCGCGCGGGCATGAACCAGCACCACGTCGGCGTCGCCGTTCTCGCCCAGCTTGAGCGCCTGCCCGGTGCCCACCGCGATCACCTCGACGCTGGCCTGGTAGCGCTGCTCGAAATCGGGCAAGATCGCGTCCAGCAGCCCCGAATCGGCGGTTGAGGTGGTCGTCGCCAGCCGCAGCTTCGCGTCGGTCGCGCTCGTAGATGCGGTCGTCGCGGCGCAGGCGGTGAGGAGCAGGATGCAGCAGACGGAGAGCCAGCGCTGCATGAGGCACATCGATCTTCCTTCCTCTGTTCCGAGTTCCAAGTGCCAAGTTCCAAGTTTCGAGTGCCAAGTTCCAAGTTTCGAGTTCTCCTTTGTTCTTAGTTCTTAGTTCTTGGTTCTCGGTTCTTTCGCACATTGACAGCGGCTATACAATGCGCTCATATGAGCGAGCCAATCGTTGATCTGCATTATATCGAATGGGACGGCACACGCGCCACGCCCGTCACGCGCCCGGTGATCGCCGAGACGCCCTGGGTGCTGTATCTCAACGGACGCGAGGTGCTGACGTTTATGTGTACGCCCACGCGGCTGCACAGCCTGGCGCTGGGCTTTCTCCAGTCGGAAGGGCTGATCCAGTCGCTCGACGATGTGTGGCAGATCAAGGTCTTTCTGGATGAGAACCGGGTCTATCTGTTCTTCCCGGCGGCTGGTCTGGATGAGGAGCTGCATATGCAGACCTGCGCCGAGGCGGGCGGCTCGATCGCGGTGCAGCTCACGCGGCCCGCGCCGCCGCTGCCCGAACGGCGGGTGCTGACCTCAGGCTGTGGCGGCGGTATCACCTTCGACGACGTGCGCGGCGATCGACCGCCGCTCCAGTCCGACCTGCGGGTTCAGGCTACACAGATCGTGGCGCTGATGCGCGAGATGAACTATCAGGCCCGGCTGTATCGCCAGAGTCGCGGCGTGCATACGTCGGCGCTGAGCGACGGCGAGCGGCTGCTGGTACTGGCCGAGGATGTCGGGCGACATAATACGCTCGATAAGATTCGCGGCGAGGTGCTCCTGCAAGGGCTGAGCACCAGGGATCGGATTCTCCTAACGTCGGGCCGGATCTCGTCGGAGATGATCGCCAAGGCGCGCAAGATGGAGGTGCCGATCGTGGTTTCGCGCACATCGCCCACTGCGACCTCGGTGCGACTGGCCCAGGCGTGGAACATGACGCTGATCGGCTATGTGCGCGCGCCGCAGCTTCGGGTCTATACCGGAGCCGAGCGGGTGCTCTTCGAGCGATCGGCGCAGGCCGGGGAGTCGTAGCGCGGCCTGGCTGAGAGCAGGCTGCCTTGCCTGGAGCGCAATCGTGAAGAGACGGCAAGGCAGCGCCGCGATGGACTCAGGCAGAGTCGCGTCCGCCCGCCTCACGTGCATCAGCGCGCTCCTCGTAAAACTCCTCGATGTGCTCATAGACCTCGTCGGGGAAGCGCAGCTCGCGATACACATTGCAGCTTCGGGGATCGTCCGGCGTGGGGCAGATTGGAAAGTCCTGCTGCGCCTGCCACTCCAGGATTCGCTCGCGCCTGGGCGGGTTGTAGCCGCGCTCCCTGACCTGCTCAAGCAGCGAGCGGGCCTCGGCTTCGTCGTGATCGGGCTGATTGCCGAGCAGCCGCACCAGCTCTGCCTCGTCCAGAAAATGCCGTGCGATCATCGCGAACGTCAGGCGGCCAAAGTGCCCAATGTCGGTGCCGGCCTCCAGCGCGTCCAGCAGATGCGCCATCATCGGCGAGTCGCGCAGCTCGGTGCTGCGTCCGTCGTCGGTCTGCTGTGTATCTTGTTTTTGCTTCTGGCTCATCTCACGCTCCTTCGATCAGACCAAATGTTCGTCTTTGTCGTTGCAGGTTGCGTGCCAGGAGCGAGCGGCGCGTAAACTCTATTTTGATTGACAAAATACGGGGCCGTGTAGTAAGTTTTGATCGTACCTGTTTACCTCGCATCTTAATCCTCACTCAACTATACAAACGATCGTGCCTCATCCTGTTCGTCGAGGCCCTAACAGTAGATAGGAGCCTACCAACGCCCCCCAATGTGTCTACGTGCGCGTTATTCCGCGCTGTACGTGAGTCCTATCATCACGGAGGATCGCATGATACGGCTTCGTCTGCTCATCATCTGCTGCGGGCTGCTGCTGCTCTTCCCGGCGCGCGCGGCGTCGGGACAAACGCCTGGTTGTGCGCTCAATGCGCTGCTCTCGGAAAAGTGGCGCAATCTTCCTCTCCTTCGATGGTTCAATCCTAATCACACCGCCGAGGGCTCTGTCACCATTGATGCTCTCAGCATAACGCTGCGTGTGTGCGCTCCCGCAGAGAAAGCAGCCGAGGCGGAACGGGTGCTGGGAGTCCTTAAGACCGCGCTTCCCAGGTTGAGCGAACATGCTGGCGTGCCCTATCAGGGCAGCCTTGAGCGGGAGATTGTGCTGGTTCCGGTGGAGGAGCTTCCGCCGAACGTCGATGGTCTGATCGATGTGCAGGGCGATGTTTATTTACATCGGGGTGACTACACCTGGGCGGTTGTCCATGAAGGAGCACACTATTGGGCTAATGAGATGAATTTTAAGCATCGATGGATGATCGAGGGCTATGCCGAGCACCTTACGGCTCTGACGATGGCTGATCTTGGCAGGTCCGATCAATCGCCGATTCTGAATACGGGCTGCGAGGGGGTGGTATTGTTTTGGTGGAATTACGAGCCTCCCCAGTGTGGCTACGCAGTTGGCGCAGCCGTCTTCCACGATCTGGCGCAGAACGTCGGTGACAAGCTATTTGTCGAGACAATGCGCGAGCTTGGACAGCAGCCGAAGCCGATGACGAGCTGGGATCTGCTGGTTGCGCTTGAGCGGAGCAGCGGCAAAGATCTCACGGATCTGATGAAGCAGCGAGTGTTCCCACCAGAAGCGCACGCCCAGCTAGAGCAGCGGCGTAGCCTGTGGCAAAGACTTCGTAGCGCCCAGCAGCTAGCAAAGACGCTTGGGATCGAGCTGCCGCTGCAACATACCGACTCTGAGATCGACTCGTTGCATTTTGACGAGGCCAGCCGCAAGCTGGATACAATGCTGCCGTTGCTGAATGCGGCGCATTCGGTGAACGAGCGCTGCCAGCAGCTTAGCATAGAGTGCAGCCGTCCGTGGGCAGCTCTACCGCCAGATCCGCAAGCGTGGGAGCCGATCAGGCTCGATCTGATCGAGGCGCATGGCATGCTTCAGCAGTACACCCGGCTGCGCGAGGATGCGGCGCAGCTCAAGCTCGATCTACCTCCCACGCTGGCACCAGCGGTCGAGAGTCTCAATCTGGAAGTTATGCCGCGCATCATTCGTGCCGGTCAGGTAGTACAGTCGTTGACGACCTTGGAGTCGCTCTGTAAGACAACCGCGACCGAATGCCGCGACTACTGGCTCGGCGACTGGAATGCCGAGCATATGGACGGCGCTGCGGCGACGATCATGGCGCTGACGACGCTGATGACCAAGGCCAGTCTGGTGCAGGGAAGGTGCGACGCGGATGTGCTGGATGCTTGTCAAGCGATCTGGCAGGCGGCGCTCCAACCAGGCAAGCTTACAGAAGCTCAGGGGGCGGTCGATGAGCTTGAGGATCTCCTGGCAAAGGCGGCTGCGCTGGAGTCTGGGTGCGGCGATTGGGACTGTCGAAGCGGCTGGCGGGCAGCGCTCAATGCGGGCGGACTGGAAGGGATACGGCTGTTCATCGATCAGACGCAGGCCGATCTAGGCAAGCTTGAGGAGATTGCCGACGCGATCACGTCTAAAGGCAGCGCGCCGCTCGCGATCTTTGATCCAATCCTATCGGGTGGCGGCAGCACGGATAATCCGCTCGCCGAGGCGCGGCAGGCATTCGCTCAGGGCGATGTCGGCACGGCGTTGGAGCGCGCCCGATCAGCCCAGCGGGATCACCAGCGCTCGGTGCAGCAGCGTACGCTTGGACTCTGGCTGTTCTTCTTGAGCATCGGTGTGCTTGTGGCTGTGTGGTTGATGCTGCGAGCGCTGCGATTGAGCCGAGCATCACGGCCACGTCCAGCCTCACAGCCGCCCGCTACCGACGACGATCTGCTGTCCGCGCTCCTGTCACAACAGCCGCCAGGTCCACCTAACCCGCCCAAACGGACCAATTAAGACGATTCAGCGTCGGCGACGACGCGCCATGTGGAGCGCCTCAAAAAGCGCGCTATCGGCGTACAATACAGGTGTGTGCTGAGCGCCGCAACAAGCGAGGGAGCGACCATTATGGCGACCGCATATTATCCGACCGGGCCGAGAGGCAGGCCGATCGTCGGGCTGCTGCCAGCGTTTCGCCGCGATCCGATCGCCACGCTGACGCAGGTGACGCGCGAGTATGGCGACATCGCGCACTTCAAGCTCGGCCCGCAGCATGTCGTGCTGCTCAATCAGCCCGACTATATCAAGGATGTGCTGGTGACGCACCAGCGCCATTTTATGAAAGGACGCGGGCTTCAGCGCGCGAAGAAGATGCTGGGCGAGGGCCTGCTGACCAGCGAGGGCGAGTTTCATCTGCGGCAGCGGCGGCTGGCGCAGCCCGCCTTTCATAAGCAGCGCATCGCGCGGTACGGCGAGACGATGGCCCAGTACGCCGCGCTGATGCGCGAGCAGTGGACCGACGGCGCGACGCTGGATGTGGCGCAGGAGATGATGCATCTCACGCTGGCGATCGTCGGCAAGACGCTCTTCGACGCCGATGTCGGGACCGATGAGGCCGACGAGATCGGCGCGGCGCTCAACGATTCGATGGCGATGTTTCGTCTCGTCACGCTGCCCTTCGCCGATCTGCTGGAGCGCCTGCCGCTGCCCAGCACCCGCCGCTTCCGCAAGGCCCGTGCCCGGCTGGACGCGACGATCTACCGCATCATCGCGGAGCGGCGCAGACACCTTGCTGCCGACGGCGCGGATCGCGGCGATCTGCTCTCGATGCTGCTGCTGGCTCAGGATCACGAGGGCGACGGCGGCAGCATGACCGATCTGCAACTGCGTGATGAGGCCATGACGATCTTTCTGGCCGGTCACGAGACGACCGCCAACGCGCTAACCTGGACATGGTATCTGCTCTCGCAGCATCCCGATGTTGAGGCCAGGCTCCACGCCGAGATCGATAGCGTGCTGGGCGGCAGGCTGCCCACCGCCGACGATGTGCCGCAGCTACCCTACGCCGAGATGGTGCTCTCGGAGTCGATGCGGCTGTACCCGCCCGCCTGGATCTTGGGCCGCCTGGCGCTCGACGAGTACACGCTCGACAGCTACAGGATGCCAGCGGGCACGCTGGTGCTGATGAGCCAGTATGTCACCCACCACGATCCGCGCTACTTCCCCGCTCCGCTCAGCTTCGATCCGCAGCGCTGGACGCCGGAGCGCCGCGCACAGATCCCGAAGTTTGCGTACTTTCCATTCGGCGGCGGCACGCGGCGCTGCATCGGCGAGGGCTTCGCGTGGGTCGAGAGCATCCTGGTGCTGGCGACGATCGCGCAGCGCTGGCGGCTGCGGCTGGTGCCGGGTCATCCGGTCGAGCTTCAGCCGCTGATCACGCTGCGACCGAAGCACGGCATGCGGATGGTCGTGGAGCGCCGAGAACCGAGACGCCGGGCGCCCATGCCGGGCGCCCTCTGGGCATGGCACCCGCCTGGCACCCGGAGCTAAGAACCAAGAACCAGGAGAACTCGAAACGTGGAACCTGGAACGTGGAACCTGGAACTCGGACCAAAGTCGGGGTTGACGCGCGCATGTCGGTCTGCTATGCTGGCGACTATTCTAAGGATAAGGGATACACAGATGCTTGCAGCAGGGTTTCATTATTGCCTCGGTGGTTTTCGTGGCGCCATCCAGCGCGTGGACCATAGGCGTACTGTGCCCAAAAAACGTGCTGTGTAGAGCTGGGTAAAGCTTCTCGAAGATCACAAGGCGTTCAACCGTGGGCCGGTACAGGTCCACGGTTTTGTTATGCCTTGCGCGGCGCGCGGCTGCGGCGTGGACCTGCTTGGCTCACCTCGTATGCACCAGGAGCAAGGTATGACCATCGTCGGATTGCAGGAGATCAGTAAGTCGTTTGGCGGGCGACCGATCATCGAGCCGCTGAGCTGGAGCATCGATGCGCAGGCCCGCGTGGGTCTGGTCGGGGCGAATGGCAGCGGCAAGTCCACGCTGCTGCGGATGATCGCCGGGCTGGAGTCGTACGACGGCGGAACGATCGTCAGGCGGCGCGGGCTGCGGGTTGCGTATCTCGCCCAGGAGGTTGCGGGGGGCGATGCGGGCGTGCTGGCGACCGTGCTGGCGAGTCGCTCCGATCTGGCGGCGCTTGAGGCGGATCTGGCGGCGATCGAGGCGCACCTGGCCGAGGCCGGCATCGCGTACGATACCGCGCGGCTGACGGCGCTGCTGGATGACCAGGCGCGGCTGCTCGAACGGTTCGAGGAGCTTGGCGGGCCGCGCCTGCGCAACGAGGCGGTCGCGCATCTGCGGGCGCTGGGCATCGCCGACGACGACTTCGAGACGCCGACGCGCTACCTCAGCGGCGGGCAGCGCAAGCTGATCGCGCTGGCGGGCTGTCTGCTGCAACAGCCGGATCTACTGCTGCTCGACGAGCCGGACACGCACCTCGATCTGGCGCACAAAGCCCAGCTTGAGGCGCTGATCCGCTCCTTCGGCGGGGCCGTGGTGATTGTCTCGCACGACCGCTACCTGCTGGACGAGACGGTGACGACGATCGTGGAGCTGGAGCATCGCGCGCTCAAGGTGTGGGAGGGCAACTACTCGGCGTATGCGGTTGCCAAGGAGGTGGCGCTGCTGCGGCAGCAGGAGCTATACGTCGCGCAGCAAAAGGAGATCGCACGGCTTGAGGCGGCGATTGCGCGCTTCAAGCTCTGGGCCAGCATCGTCGTCAACGAGCGGCATATCAAGCAGGCGCGCAACAAGCAGCGGCAGATCGATCGGATGGAGAAGATCGATCGGCCCGTGCTGGAGCGCAAGCGCATGAACCTGCGATTTCAGGCGGCGCAGCGCGGCGGCCAGAAGGCGCTTGAGCTGCGCGATGTGGGTATGGCCTTCGGCGATGATCTGATCCTGCTTGGCCTGAAGCATACCTTCTGGCGCGGCGAGCGCGTCGGGGTTGTGGGTGCGAACGGCTCCGGTAAGACCGTGCTGGGCCGGCTGCTGGTGGGCCAGCTCACGCCAACATACGGCGAGGTCTGGCGCGGCCCCAGCATCGACATCGGCTACTACGCGCAGGGCCACGAGACGCTCGATCCGCGCGCGACGCTGGTCGAGACGATCCGCGCGGTCAAGCCGATGTACGAGGAGCAGGCGGTAGCGTTTCTGGGCACATTCCTGTTCCTGTACCAGATGGTTCACCAGAGGGTCGGCTCGCTAAGCGGCGGCGAGCGCTCGCGGCTGCAACTGGCGCGGCTGATGCTCGGCGGCGCGAACTGCCTGGTGCTGGACGAGCCGACGAATCACCTGGACATTGCCTCGGCGGAGGTGCTGGAAGGTGCGCTGGCGTCCTACGAGGGCACGGTGATTACGATCTCCCACGATCGCTATTTTCTGGATCGGATCGCCGACCGGATCGTGGAGATCGACGACGGCGACATCGCGCTCTACGAAGGCGGCTACAGCGCCTATCTTGAGCAAAAGACGCGGCCAACCAATGGCTACGCAGCGCCCACCGCGCCCGCCGCGCCCGCGCGGGTCAAGCGATCGGCGTAGGGGCGGGGGTGGGGAACAAGGGAACAAGCGAACAAGGGAACAAAGACTTAACTGCCTTGTTCCTTTGTTCCTTTGTTCTTTTGTTCGGTTCTTGGTGCTTGGTGCTTGGTGCTCGGTGCTCAGCTAAACGGCTGGCCCTTGAGAAAGGTTTCCAGCAGCCCGAGGGCCGTCTTGGGCTGATCGAGCGGCACAAGATGACCAGCGCCCATCACCAGCACCTGGGTCAGCCTGTCGACCGAGCGGGCCTGACCGACGACCTGCCCATCGACGTGCCAGGGCGCGCGATTGGTATTGAGGAACTGATCACGATATGACCAGTGCAGCATGCCGATCCAGGCGTCGGTGCCCATGAAGTTACAATCCATGTCGTAGACGCCGTTGTAGATCAGCACCGGCAGCGCCTCGAACAGACGCGGGTAGAGGTAGGCCGCCGAGTTCTGCTCGCCCTTTTCCAGCAGGTAGCCGACACGCTTCGAGGTTTCTTCCCACGGCTTCGCCCTGGGGTCGATGTACAGCGCCTCGCGCACCGTCGGCTGGTCCAGGTACGCGCCGATCAGGCTAAAATCGTAATCGCCGATCATGCGCACGTCGTACACATTGATGCCGCCGCTGACCTTGGTGATGTACTCCTCGATCCTGTTACAGATTTTATCTGCCTTGCGGGAAGTCACTGGCTCGGACTCGACGATCGCCTTGGCGCACGCGGCATAAAGCTGATCGACGTGATGTTTTTCGCGCAGACCGATCAGCCCGTGGGCATAGGCATAATCGCCGTAGGTCGCCTGCTGCACATACGGATCGACCCAGCCATCGCCGACACCGATGCCCTTAAGATTGATCTGGGCGTTGCCCGCCTGGTTGCCGTCGAGGATCGCCGTGGCGAGCATCGGCACATACACGCCCGCGAACGACTCGCCGAAGACGAAGAAATCGAGGCTACGGTACTCGGACCAGCGATCGAAGAACTGCTGCAAGCCGTAGTAGAGCTGGTCGGTCGCCTGCTGCTCGGTCCGGGCTTCGGACGCATCATCGATCACGATCGACAGCCCCGTCCCGGCTGGCTGATCGATCATCAGATAGCTGGCGTTCGTGTTCCAGCTATAGGAATTGTCGGCCAGCGTAAGATCCTGGTTGACCTTATATGGCCCGTTTTCGTAGAACAGCCCGATAAAGCTGGAGCTGCCGGGACCGCCGTTGAGCCACAGCACAATCGGGTCTTTCGCGGGATCGCCCTGCGACTCGATGAACCAGAAGTAGATGTAGGCACCGCCGCGCTCATCGACCGGCAGGTAGCCGGATAGCTGGCGCTCCTTCACGTTGCCGTAGCCGGGTAGCGCGGTGACGACTCCCGCGCCGGGCGTGGGTACCGCAGGTGAGTCTGTCATCACGCACCACCCTGCGCTTTGGAGACATAGCTGTCCAGCATCTTTTTCGCCAGCGGCCAGGCATAGAAGCCCTGCCGCGAGGCGTATGTGTTGAAGTCGATCTCCGATACGCCGTTGGGAATGCCTTTTTTCTGCAACGTGGCGTAGGATGCTCCGCCGAGCGCATAGCATGGAGCATAGCCGGGCGCGGCCATGAAGGTGAAGCACTCCCCGTGCAGCGTCTCCATCGACAATCCGGTCACGTGCGCGGCCCACTCGATGAAGCTGGTGTAGGTCATGTGGCCGCCGTTGACCTGGACGTCGCAGAGCGCGCGGATGTAGCGGATGATGCGCCAGATATAGGTTTCGAGCTGCGCGCAGAGGACGCCCTGCGCCTGCTCTGCGGGGGTGTCACCGTAGAGCGCGAGATACGCGGCCTGGGCTGCGTTCAGATTGGGCTGTCCCACAAGGTTTTGCGCTGCGGCCCAGTACTGATATTCTCGGTAATAGGCCATGCCCTCGGTCATCGGGACCTCCAGGGCCGTATTCAGGTTGAGCAGCGGCGATCCGGCGTTCTTGGCAGACAGGACGAAATTAAAGCCGTGAGAAGCCTCGTGCACCAGAATGTTGATCATCGTCAGCAGCGACGTGTTCTTGGCCTCGGTCAGGTAGAGCTGAGAATAGGCCGTCTTGGGATCGAGGTAATTGACGGCAAAGTCCTCGCCGCCGGTGACAAGATTGACCAGATAATCGGGCGTCGCGTCGAAATCGACCTCGTCATCCTTGGTGTGGGCGATGATGTAGAGCGCTCCGAAGTCGTTACATGCGCTGACGACCTTGTCCATCCACTGACTGAAATCGACCGAGTAGTGCTGCGTGACCTTATCCCAGATCGTCTGGAGCGAGCCCTCGCCGTTGACGAACGGGAGCAGCGCAATGCGCTGCGTAATGTCGGTTGTCACCGGCAGATCCAGATCCAGCCAGCTCTGGGCCATGATCGCGATCTCGTCGGCGGTTTCGGTGAGCTGGTAGTAGTTGCGCAGGCACTCCGGGTAGCCCGGCGTCTGGCTCGGCCCTGCGCTGGCATCCCACTGCTGGAAGATCGGCCAGTAGGTGTTGAAGTCGTCTGAGTCCAGCCCTTCGACGAAGAACAGCGCCTGATATGGCTTGAGGGCCTCTAGGATCGCGTTGATCTGCGCCTCGGCGGCGGGACGCACCTGCTTGAGCGACGCGAGCGTGCCCTGCATATAGGCGGCGGTGTCGAGACACTCCTTGCGGACCAGGATCGTAAAGTCCTGGCCCCACCAGCGGCGTGTCTCGAACTCGACCATCTCCTTGACGGAGTCAAGATACGTGGGAATGAAGTCGGCGTCGTAGTCTTTCTTCAGCACGATATAGAAGATGCCGTCAGCCGCCGCCCAGACACCGCCCATGCCGGTGCCGGACGGACCCGCTCCGCTTGGCCGCGACATATCCAGCTGTGTCTTGAGTGAGGTCAGAACCGCATCTGCCGTCAGCCGCAGATTCTCGTCCTCGATCGATCCAAGCTGCTCGCGCAAATCCTTAATCCGCCCGCGCATCGCTTCGGCATTCTCCGCGGTCTGCATGAACAGCTTGGTCAGCGTGCTTGAGTAGCCGCTGGTATAGCTGGCAGCCGGATTGAGATCGGACCAGAGTTGGACTATTTCCGTGATCACATCAGCCATGATGCTCTAGCTCTCCTCGCGCGTGATGATGGCGCTGCACAGGATTCGGGTCATGCGTGTGCTCCGTCCCGTGCAGCGGATGTCGGAACTCAGGGCAGCGCATGTCGCCTGCCTGACACCGGCCCTGGTGTAGCCTCAAGCGGCAGGGTGACGGCGCCGGTATGTGCTCCAGGCTGCGAAAGATACTGGAAGCTGCCCCGAAGTCGCGGCCTGATGGTGTGCTAGCGGCTCTCGAAGCCCATCTCTTTGACCCACTCGGAGAGCGTCATGCTGTTGAGCTGGTTGAAGCCACCGGAAGGGATCGCGTTGCGCGCCAGGCTGACATACGGCGCGACCGTCAGCGCCGTGCCGACCTCGCCTGGTTGCATGATCGTGTAGGCGTAGCTCATATAGGTTCGGTCGTAGAGCACGCTCTGATCCTGGCCGCAGGCGACGATCGACCATGCGACGGCCTTGCGGTGCTGATCAAGGTAGGCCTTGAGATCGTCGGGGTTGTCGTTGG
>DASUTC010000275.1 GCA_036374795.1 Herpetosiphonaceae bacterium | reverse complement strand
CCTCGACCACCCGATGCTGCGCCAGCTCCAGGTCGCGGTTCGCCTGCTCCAGCTCGCGCAGCCGCCGCTGATCGCGCTCGATCAGCCGCGCATTTTGCATCACCAGCGCCACCTGCTGCGCGATGCTGCCCAGGAGCGCCGCCTGACGCTGATCGAAGACATTGGGGCTATAGCTCTGCACCATCAGCAGGCTCATGAACGAGCCGTCCGCCGCGTGAATCGGCGCGCCGATCACCGCCTGGGTCTGCGGCTGATCCAGATCGCCGATCCGATTCCACGAGATCCCTGCGGCGCGCATCTCATGCTCGTTGTTGAAGAGCACCGGCCCCGATTGCTGCAAAATATATCGGCTCAGGCTGTGCGGCGGGATCTGCGTGCCGATCACTTCGTTCTGATACAGGCTGCCGGTTTCTTTCATCAGCGACGCGATCACGTGGTACTCTGGATCGAACACGAACAGAATATAGACATGCTCAGGAAACGATTGCTCCAGGGCTACCATCGCGCTTTCGAGCGCCGTGCCGACATCATGCGCGCGGCCCAGCGCCTCGGATAGCTCCGTCTGCGCCGTCAGCACCGTAATCTCACGGTCGCGCTGCTGGAGCAGCATAGCCTTCTCGATCGCAATGGCGACGGCAGTGGCGACATGCTCCAGAAAATGCTGATCGTGCTCGCTGTAGATATTGGCTTCGTGGTGTTGGAGGCTCATAAAGCCCACGACCCGTCCATCGCTGATCTGCATGGGTACGCCGAGCCACGAGTGGATCGGAACGTCGCTGCCGAAGCTCACAAGCTCGATATCGGGATAGTGCTGGATTTCCTCGCGCACGTCGGCAAAGCGCAGCGATTGGCGCTGGCGGATGATATAGCCTTGCAGGCCGTTGGAGACAGGCCCGACGAGATTATCGACGTAGACCTGGCCTGCATCGACGATGTACGATAGCACGTTCATCTGCTGCGCGGAGTCGTAGACCGTTGCCACAAACGTGCTGAAGGGCAGCGAGGTCTTGAGCGCATCGTAGGCTCCCGCGAGCACGGCCTGGAGCTCTTGCTGAGCGTTAGCAACCTGGCATAGCCGCACGAGGGTGGCTTTTTCCGAGCGGGCACGACGCTCTAAGCTGCGCAGGTGCCAGGTGTTGAGGATCGTGCCAAGCCGCGAGCCCAGGACGTGTAGCTCGATTTCAGATCCTGCTGCGGCATCTTCCAGGCTGAGCACGCCGATCATCTGGCTGCCGATCCGCACGGGGCTGCTATTGGACGGAAATTCTGTCGGCTGTGTCATCTCGCCGCGCCTGAGCCACGCCTGAAGCTGCGCCACATCGGTGATGCGAAAGGGCTGTCGATGATGAATCGGCGGCAAGCATAAGCGCAGCCGATGCTGGTAGGCGCTATCCAGCGCTTCGAGCAGGGGCAGCGCGGCTTCTGGGTCGGGGCAGGCAATCAACTGATTGAAGATAGCAAGAACATCGTCAGTCAGAGCAATTGACGAGACGGCAGAGTTCACAGAGGTTCCTTTGTTACAATGCATGGCAAGACGAGCGTCACACACGGGGCGAGCGTGGTACGTGTGTCCAACGATATACCATGTATTGAACCATTCTCCAAATGTGACAGTATGGCACGCATAGCCCAAATGGTCCTAGCTCTTTAGGACCCCGAGGGTAGTACCGCCGATTTTGGGATACTATGTAGTAATCTCGTCTGCGGAAGCCAGTCCGAGGTGAGGCTTCGGCGCTCGCGTGTGCCCCGATCGTGCTATGCTTGAGATGGGCGGCCATAGCGTCGCCGGGCAAACATCTTCGATCATCGAGTAGCGAGCGGCGCAACGGAGTGCAGATGGCAACCATACACGAGCAAGAGATCGAGCAGGTAGCGGCGTATCAGGCGACGATCGATCAGGTTGCGAGGATGCTGGAAACCGATCCGCGGCGTGGCCTGAGCGCGCAGGCAGCCCGCGAGCGGCTGGAGCGCTACGGCTCCAATGAGCTGAAGGCCGAGGAGCCGGTTCCCGCCTGGCGGCGCTTCCTGGCGCAGTTTCAGGACGTGCTGGTGATTCTGCTGCTGATCGCGACGGCGATCTCGGTTGGCCTGTGGATCTACGAGCGCGACTCGGCGCTGCCCTACGAGGGGCTGGTTATTTTTTCGATCGTGCTGCTGAACGGCGTGCTGGGCTATGTGCAGGAGATGCGCGCCGAGCAGGCCGTGGCGGCGCTGCGGGCGATGTCGGCGGCGCAGGCCGTGGTGGTGCGCGACGGTCAGCGCCAGCGTATGCCGGCGACCGAGCTGGTGCCCGGCGATCTGATCCTGATCGAGGAGGGCGACACGATCCCCGCCGACGCGCGTCTGGTTCAGTCGACCGCGCTGCAAGCCGCCGAGGCTTCGCTGACGGGCGAGAGTCTGCCTGTCTCGAAAGATATCGCGCCGATCGAGTCAGAGGTCGGCCTGGGCGATCGGCATAATATGATCTTCAGCGGCACGGCGGCAACGTATGGGCGCGGCAGCGCGATCGTGGTTGCGACCGGCATGCAGACCGAGATGGGCAAGATCGCTGGTCTGCTCCAGCAGACCGAGACGCAGACGACGCCGCTCCAGAAGGAGCTTGATCGCACCGGGAAGCTGCTCGGCATCGTCGTGCTGATCATCGCGGCGATCGTCGTCGTGGCGATCATTCTGGTGCAGGGCATCCGCGACTTCGGGGCGATCGTCGATGTGCTGATCCTGGGCGTGGCGCTGGCGGTGGCGGCGGTGCCCGAAGGGCTGCCTGCGATCGTCACGGCGGTTCTGGCGATCGGGGTGCAGCGCATGGCCCGGCGCAATGCGATCGTGCGCAAGCTGCCAGCCGTAGAAACGCTGGGCTCGGCCACGGTGATCGCCTCCGACAAGACCGGCACGCTGACGGCCAACGAGATGACGGTGCGCACGGTGGTGACGGCGAGCGGTCGCGTCGATCTTAGCGGCACCGGCTACGCGCCGCAGGGCGAGATCCGGCAGGATGGGCATCCGGTGGAGGATGCCGCGCTTCAGGCCGAGGTTCGTCGCACGCTGCGGGCAGCCGATCGCGCCAACAACGCCGCGTTGCAGGAGCGCGACGGGCGCTGGATCATCCAGGGCGATCCCACTGAAGGCGCGCTGATCGTCGCGGCGCGCAAGGTTGGGCTGGAGGCGCGGGCGCTCGACTCGCGCTTCGAGCGCGTGGGCGAGGTGCCTTTCTCCTCCGAGCGCAAGCTGATGTCCACGGTCCATCAGGATGCCGACCGGCAGGAGCGGCTGATCGTGTTTACCAAGGGCGCTCCCGATGTGCTGCTGCCGCGCTGCTCCCACGAATTGCTCGGCGACGAGACACGTCCGCTCACGCCGGAGCGTCAGGCGGAGATCCAGACGATCAACGAGCAGCTAGCCGGTGAGGCGCTGCGCACGCTGGGTATTGCCTTCCGGTCGCTGCCACGCGATGCGCTCAGCAGCGATGTGGACGATGGCGTCGAGCATGAGCTGGTCTTTCTAGGTCTGGTCGGGATGATCGATCCGCCGCGTCCCGAAGTGCGCGATGCGGTCGAGCGGGCCGGGCGCGCTGGAATCCGCCCGATCATGATCACCGGCGATCATCCGAAGACCGGGCTGGCGATTGCGCGCGAGCTGGGCATTGCCGCCAACGATCGGGTGATGACCGGCACGCAGCTTGAAAAGCTTGACGATGCCGCGCTGGAACAGGCCGTGCGCGATACATCGGTCTTTGCGCGGGTCAATCCCGAACATAAGCTGCGGATCGTCGATGCGCTTCAGCGCAACCAGCATGTGGTTGCCATGACCGGCGACGGCGTTAACGATGCGCCCGCGCTCAAAAGGGCGGATATCGGCGTGGCGATGGGCATCACCGGCACCGACGTGTCGAAGGAGGCCGCCGATATGGTGCTGGCCGACGACAACTTTGCCTCGATTGTGGCGGCGGTCGAGGAGGGCCGTGCCATCTTTGCCAACATCCAGAAGTTCCTGCGCTATCTGCTCTCGTCCAATATCGGCGAGGTCTTCACGATGTTTTTTGGCGTTGTGCTCAGCGGCGTGCTCGGTCTGTCCGGTGCAGGCGAGGTGGTGGTGCTGCCGCTGCTGGCGACGCAGATCCTATGGATCAACCTTGTCACCGACGGCCCGCCCGCGCTGGCGCTGGGCCTCGATCCCGCCGATCCCGATGTCATGACCAGGCCGCCGCGACCGCAGGGCAGCGGCGTGATCACGCCGCGCATGTGGGCGGGTATCGTATTTGTGGGGCTGGTGATGGCGGTGGGCACGCTGCTGGTGCTCGACGGCGCGCTGCCGGGCGGCCTGCTCGACGGCGACGGCGATCTGCCCTATGCCCGCACGCTGGCCTTTACGACGCTGATGCTCTTTCAGCTCTTCAACGTCTTCAACGCCCGCTCCGACGAGCGCAGCGCCTTTCAGATGCTGCTGCGGCATACGCATAACTGGTGGCTGTGGGGCGCGATTGCGCTCTCGCTGGCGCTGCATCTGCTGGTGATCTATGTGCCGTTCTTGCAGCGGGCGTTCTCCACGGTTGGGCTGAGCCTCGGCGATTGGCTGCTGTGTACGGCGGTGGCAAGCTCGGTCTTATGGCTGCGCGAGCTGAGCAAGCTGATCATACCCGGCAGCGCTCAGGGATCGGGGGCGGGGTGAGAAGGGAACAGGGGAGTTAATCCGTTGTTCGTTTGTTCTTCGTTCCTTTGTTCCAGGCAATGCTCGTGGCATAGCTTCTGCACGAACACATGGCAGCATATAGCGTTTTGTAAGACGTGTGTAGAAGGTGAAGTGGACGATGGAGAAGATGAAACCTCATCGAGGACAGGCTGAGCGCTATGCCGACGATCCGGCGCTGAATCGCGCGGCGCGTACCGGTCGGCGCACCGAAGACCAGCAGCTTCTCGCGCCACCGCCGCCGGAGCAGGTGATCTTCACGCACACCGATCCCTGGCGCGTGATGCGGATCTTGGGAGAGTTTGTCGAGGGCTTCGACGAGCTAGCCGGGCTGGGGCCTGCCGTCTCGATCTTCGGCTCGGCGCGGGTCGGGCCCGATCACCCGCAGTACCAGGCGGCGGTCGAGGTGGCGCGGCTGCTGGGCGAGGCCGGCTTTGCGATCATCACCGGCGGCGGTCCGGGGATTATGGAGGCGGGCAACCGTGGAGCGCGGGCGGCTGGCGCACAGTCGATTGGCCTCAATATCGAGCTGCCCTTCGAGCAGGGCACGAACCCGTATGTCGATCTGGCGATCAACTTTCGCTACTTCTTTGTGCGCAAGACGATGTTCGTCAAGTACGCGCAGGGCTTTGTGATCTTTCCCGGCGGCTTCGGCACGATAGATGAGCTGTTCGAGGCGCTGACGCTGATCCAGACCGATAAGGTACAGAACTTTCCGATCATTCTCTTTGGCTCGGCCTACTGGCAGGGATTGCTCGACTGGCTGCGGGCGACGATGCTGAGCGAAGGCAAGATCGCCGCCGCCGACCTCGATCTGATGGTCGTCACCGACTCGCCGACCGAGGTGCGCGATCTGATCGTTCAGGCGGCGCGGGAGCAGGGCCAGCGGACGCAGCAGGAAGAAGGCGCGCGAGAGGCCACACGCCAGGCGCTCAGCACGCATCCGTCAGCCCGGTGATCTCCAGTCTCCTCCGCGAGCGCGGCGATACCTGATGTGCCGGGTATCGCCGTGCCGCCGCTAGCGTATCTTCTCACCAGCCGGTACTATATAGATCTCATCGACATAGTGAAGGCGCATCTGGCTGATCCGCCCGGATCGGCACGCTTGTGCTAGAGCGCCGATAAGCCGGGGCGGGTGCCCTCTGGGCGGTGGGCGTCCTCCAAATTTCCCGTTCTGATGCAGAATCGCTCGTTTCCGAACGGGCGCCTTCTTCTGCACGAGATACATGATGCTCAAAGGAGAGCGGTATGGACATCGATCTGATTGGTGTTCCCCTGGATTTTGGCGCGGGGCGGCGCGGCGTGGACATGGGGCCGAGCGCGATCCGCTATGCCGGTCTGTGCCAGGGGCTGGGGGCGCTGGGTCATGTGGTGGTCGATCATGGGAATCTGACGGTGCCGGTCCACGAGACGTGCGAGCCCGGCGATCCCAAGCTGAAGCACCTGGAGCCGATCGTGGGCGTGTGCCAGCGGCTGGCAGACCGGGTGGCGCAGAGCATGGCGGAGAACCGGCTGCCGCTCGTGCTGGGCGGCGACCATAGCCTGGCGCTCGGCTCAGTGATCGGCGCGGCGCGCGGGCGGAAGCTTGGCCTGATCTGGCTGGACGCGCACGGCGACTTCAACACGCACGAGACGACACCGTCGGGCAATATTCACGGCATGCCTCTGGCGGCGCTCTGTGGCTATGGCGCGCAGCAGCTTGTGACGCTCGGCGGCGTCGAGGGGCAGCAGGCCAAGGTCGATCCGCATAACATTGCGATCATCGGCGCGCGCGATCTCGACGCGCACGAGAAGCTGCTGCTGCGCCGATCGGGCGTGGCGGTCTACTCGATGGAGGAGATCGACCGCTTTGGCATCAACGAGGTGCTGTGTCGGGCGATCGATCTGACGTGCCGGGGCACGGATGGGATCTACCTCAGCCTGGATCTGGACGGCATCGACCCGATGTTCGCGCCCGGCGTGGGCACGCCCGTGCCAGGTGGCCTGACCTTCCGCGAGGCGCATCTGGCGGTGGAGCTGGTGGCCGAGACGAAGCGCCTGGTCGGTATGGATCTGGTCGAGGTCAATCCAATCCTCGACAAGACCAACATGACCGGCGAGCTTGCGGTTCAGCTTGCGCTCTCGGCCTTCGGCAAGCGGATCTGGGGGAGAGGGTAAGAACAAAGAACAAAGAACAAGGGAACCAGGGCTGAAACTCACTGTTCCTTTGTTCGCCTGTTCGCTTGTTTGCTTGCTCGTTTTCCCCGCTTGACAATCAGCTAAAACAGGGTACAATCTTACATCGCGGTTGCAAAATCGCATCGGTATTCGGGCCCGTTCGGCGCAGCGGTCGTCAATAGTCGAGATGGTCTCACACGACGACGCATGCCCGTGATGACCAGTTCTTTAGATGGAAAACCACACAACCGTGGTCTGGTCCAATCCGAATCGGGCGTTCCCCCAGGTGTTATGGACGTTTGCTGTACAACGAACCGCTTCAATAGATTGCAGGGAAGCGTTCTGCACTTTCGCCAGCGCCGGGGTCGAGCGCGTGGGCCAATGCGGCTGCATTAGCTCGTGTCCAACCTCTCGTAACCTCTCGCCCCGAGCATCCTGGCTTCGGGGCTTCTTCATGCCCAAAATTGCATAGCGCGCCTGCTCGTGGAGCGGTTCTCTCAACGAAACTGGTTATTCTTTTTTGTGCTTATGGGAGGATCTATTCGAATTGGAGCAGACATATCGTGAGTACCTTCAGGCCCGCTATGGTATCGATGGCAACGGGTTATTGAACGAATTTATCAGCCGCCGCGACGGCAAGCTGATGTTCGCCAATGTGGATTTGGAGGCTCTGGTGGCTGAGCATGGCGCTCCACTAGAGATTGCATATTGTCCGCTCATTACTGAGCAAGTACAACGCATGAACGCTGTGGCAGAGCAGGCCCGCGCCCAGACGGATTATGACGGCAGCTTCATCTACGCCTACGCAACGAAAGCCAACTTTAGCGAAGAAGTGGTCCGCACCGCGCTTGAGGCCGGTGTCCACTACGAAACGTCGTCGGTAGCCGACGTTCGGATCGCGACCGATCTGTGGCGACGCGGTACGCTCCCTGGCGAACGATATGTCTTCTGCAACGGCTCGAAAGAGCACGATTACGTCACGGCCATTATTAAGCTGCGTCTGGCCGGCAACACCAACGCCGTGCCGGTCCTGGACGATCTGGACGAGTGGGCGACCTATCGCGCGTGTCCCGCGCCGATGGGCATCGGCGTGCGGGCGCGTGAGTACGCCAAGTGCGCGGGCGGCGATCGCTTTGGTCTGCTGCCCGACGAGATCGACGAGGTGGTGACGACGCTGGCGGGCACGCCTCATCGGCTGGTGCTCTATCACGCGATGGTTGGCTCGCAGCTCGAAGATCAGGACGCCTGGCTGTCGAAGCTGACGGGCGCGGTCGAGGCCTACTGTGAGCTGCGACGGCGCGTGCCGACGCTGCATATGTTCAGCTTCGGCGGCGGCATGCCCACCTCGGCCTACGATCTGGGCTTCGAGTTCGACTATGCCGCGTTTATGAATCGGCTCTTCGCGACGATCGCGGCGACCTGCGCGCGCTACGACGTGCCGGTGCCGGATCTGGTCGGCGAGTTCGGGCGCTACACCGTGGCCTCGCACAGCATGTACCTGCTGGAGGTCGGCAAGGTCAAGCGAGGCCGCGACGGCGACGCGCCCTGGTATCTGCTCAACGGCTCCCTGATGGTCAGCGCGCCCGACACGCTGATCGTCGACGATCAGCAGTTCATCGTGCTGCCGCTCGACGGCTGGGACGAGCGCGCGCAGGAGGTTCGGCTGGGCGGTCGGCGCACCTGCGACTCGGACGATGTCTACCCGCAGCCGGGCCAGGAGCCGCTGGTGCTGCCCAAGACCAGCGGCGGCCAGATCATCGCGGTCTTTGGCGTGGGCGCGTATCAGTCGATGCTTGGGGGCAAGGGCGGCGCGCATCACTGCCTCAACCCGGAGATGAAGCGGGTGATCATCGAGCAGGAGGGCGATCGGCTGGTGACACGGGTGATCGAGCAGCAAAGCCTGACGCAGATCATGACGGCTTTGGGCTACGGCACCGAGACGCAGCCCGCGCGGGTGCGCCGTACACCGGCTCCGCGAGTTCGCCGCCCCGATACGTGGCGCACGGTTATTCGCATGAGCGATCAGCGGCGCATGCTGCCGGAGTCGAGCGGTCTGGTGCTGACGAACTGAGCCATCGGCAATTTCGACGTACACCCCAGGATGATTGAGGTCATCCTGGGGTATTTGTTTAACCGATGCGATCTGGCGCTTGACTCTCCGGTTAGAGGAGGTTGTATCGTAGAGCATACAAGCTTGTTGGCCGATTGTGTACACACTACGCTACCGAGATTCAGCTTCCGGTGGAGAAGATCTGATCCACGTCTGGGGGCGCGAGGGTCACGCCAGGCCGTGACCCTCGCTTGTGCTCAGTAGCCGACCGCCGCGCCGTCGGTGCGCCCGTCGCTGCCCGCGACGTACGCGCCTGAGGGCAAGCGCCAGATAATCTGCCCGCGTCCGAAGGTGCCCGCCTCCTGGCTGACCGTCACAGCGTGGCCCTGCTCGCGGAGCTGCTGCACGATCTCCTGGTCTACGCCCGCCTCGACCTCGATCGCGCGGCCCTGCGCCCAGTACCAGCGCGGCGCGTCGAGGCTGGCCTGCGGGCTGAGGCCGTAATCGATCGTGTTGACGATCATCTGCACATGGCCCTGTGGCTGCATATGGCCGCCCATCACGCCGAACGGCCCGATCGCCGTGCCCTGGCGCGTTAGAAAGCCCGGAATGATCGTGTGAAACGGACGCTTGCCGGGTTCGACCTGATTGGGATGCCCGGCCTGGAGCGTGAAGCCCGCGCCCCGGTTTTGCAGCGCGATGCCGCTGCCAGGCACCACAATGCCCGATCCAAAGCCCATGTAGTTCGACTGGATCATGCTGACCATCATGCCATCGCCGTCTGCGGTGCAGAGATAGACCGTGCCGCCGCGCAGCGGATCGCCCGACTCCGGTTCGAGCGCCCGCTCGTTGATCAGCGTGCGCCGCTGGTTGGCATACTCCTTCGAGAGCAGCGCCTCGGTAGGCACCGGCACCCGCTCAGGATCGGCGATGTAGCGCTGAGCGTCGGCAAAGGCCAGCTTAATCGCCTCGATCTGGAGATGGTAGCTCTGCACCGACTCGCGCGGAAAACGATCCAGCGGAAAGCCCTCAAGCAGATTGAGCGCGATCAATGCGGTTAGGCCCTGGCCGTTCGGCGGAATCTCCCACACGTCGTAGCCGCGATAGCTCGTGCTGATCGGGTCGACCCACGTGCTGGCGTGGCGCGCAAGATCATCGGCGGTCAGCAGCCCGCCGGTCTGCGCCGCGAACCGCGCGGTCGTTTGAGCGGTGACGCCACGGTAGAAGTCGTCGGCCTGCGATTCGCCGATCAGGCTGAGCGTGCGGGCATGATCGAGGCTGCGCCAGATCTCACCGGCCTGCGGCGCGCGTCCTGCGGGCGCAAACGTCGCGGCCCAGCCGCTAAACTCTACCTCGGTATTGCCGCGATACGCCTGCTCGGCGCGATTCCAGTAGCGAGCCAGCACCGGAGAGACGGGATAGCCCTGCTCGGCGTACGAGATCGCCGGTTCCAGCAGCATCGAGAAGCGCAGCTTGCCGAAGCGCTTGTGGAGATCGCGCCAGGCGGCGGGAGCGCCCGGCACCGTCACCGGCAGCCAGCCGCGCGTGGGCATCGCGATGTGTCCGTGGCGTCGAACGGCATCCAGCGTCAACGCGGCAGGAGCGCGCCCCGAACCATTCAGCCCATGCAGCCTCACGCCATCCCACACCAGGGCAAAGGCATCGCCGCCGATGCCGTTGGAGGTTGGCTCCAGCACCGTCAGCGCGGCTGCGGTCGCAATCGCGGCATCTACGGCATTGCCGCCCTGGCGCAGCATCGCCAGCCCGGCCTGCGCCGCAAGCGGCTGGCTCGTCGCCACGACGCCGTGTGTTGCAAAGAGCGGCTGGCGCGCGCTGGGATACGGTAGGGTAGAGAAATCGAGTTGCATACGGTAGCCCTTCTGCTCGAAGGCGCTCCACAGGGGCGGAGCGCGACCCAAGGAAGTGCTCTCCATTGTAGCATGTGCCGATCCGCCGAACGAGCAGGTTGCGACAAGCCAAAGCGGTGGTGACAGAGCGCTGGCTCGGATGGTACAGTCAGGCTGCCGAATAAACGGGACGACCGAACGCGGCCCAGGAGATGTCGCGTTCGCGCCTGGAGACTATGCGATGTATCTGTATTTGATTCGTCACGCGCAGCCACACTACAGCGCGCCCGGGCCGTACCATCTGCCGCCGGGGCCGGGATTGACCGACGACGGGATCGTGCAGGCGGCGCGGCTTGGCCCGATGCTGTCGCGCTCCGGCATCGAGCGGGTGGTTAGCTCGCCGCTGCGCCGCTGCGTGATGACCGCCGAGACGCTGGCTGCGGCGCTGCAACTTGACGTCGTGATCGACGGGGATCTGCGCGAGGGACAGCCCGAAGAGGCGACCGCCGATGTGACGGTGCGCATGCTGCGGGCGGCGCTGGCCCAGGCCGATGCGCGGGTGGTGGCGCTCGTCTCGCACAACGCGCCGCTGGTCTATCTGCTGCAAGCGCTGACCCATGATGACGTGCGCCTGCCGCCCAAGGATCGGCGTGGCAACCAACTGGCCGAGTGTATGGTCTGGAGCGTGTATAACCGGGGCGGTCGCTGGCGGGCACAACATCTGCCGCCTGAGGGCACCCGCTGCTGACTCCGACCGGATGCCGATACACGCGCTGTGCAGGAGGAGAAGAACGAAGGAACAAACAAAGAACAAGGGAGGGCCGAGAACCAAGAGCCGGGGAAAGCGAACAAGCACAAAGGAGTCGGGGGAAGGTACGTGCTGCCATACCAAGCGCCAAGCCCGAAACTACGGTACAGTTATGCTAAGCAAGCTTAGAGCTAGGAATTGGTTTGATGCAGCAGAAGCGCTCTCTTCGCCAATTATTCGCCAAAATTGTTGTGTGCCTGTGCGCGCTGGTGCTCGGCGTGCTCAGCAGTGTCGCGCTGTGGACCGCTGTCCCGACGGCTCCCGCACCTGTCGCCCCGACCGCAGTGGGCGCGTACGGAGGAGCTGCGACGCCGGTTCCAACGGCGCTGCCGCCAAGCGCGACGCCGACCGCACCGCCCGCGACACCGACCGCCCAGGCTGTAGCGCCGCTCCCGGCTCCCGCCGCCGATGTGCCCAATGTGCGGGTCAGCGCGGGCAAGTTCACGGCTCATAGCGAGGTTTCGCTGGCGCAGAACCCACGCGATCCGCAGAATCTGGTCGGCGCTTCCAAGATGTTTACCGATAATCGAAATTATGTCTTTCGCATCGGCACCTACGCCTCATTCGACGGCGGCAACACCTGGGTCGACAACGGGCAACTGCCAGGGCTGGAGCGGTTCGGCGTCACCTCCGATCCGACCGTGACGTTCGACAGCGAGGGAACGGCCTATGTCGAGGTGCTGGCGGCGCGCGGTCCCGATCGGCGCTCGGCGCTCTATCTCTACACGTCGACGGATGGTGGCAAAAGCTGGTCTGCGCCGCAGCTTGTCGCGGACGATCCGACCGGCTTCAACGATAAGCAATGGCTGGCGGCGGATACCACGGGCGGAACTCACGACGGCATGCTCTACACCACGTGGATTCAGATCGTCGAGCAGAAGTATCGCGTGTTGTTTGCGCGCTCGGCGGACGGCGGCAAAAGCTGGTCCGCGCCGCACGAGCTGGCGGGCGAGGATGGCGTGACGCGCCAGGGGCCGATCGTGGCGGTGGGCGCGCGCGGCGAGGTCTATGTGCTGTGGAATAACCTGAGCGCCGATCAGATGGAGCTGGCGTTGTCGGTGGATGGCGGCGTGACGTTCGGGGACGTGCGGCAGGGCGTGTCGTTCCAAAATACGCGACCGCTCAACGGCAACCTGCGGAACGCGCTGGTGCTGGCGGGGTTTAGCGCCGATCCCAGGCAGCCCGGCACGCTCTACGCCGTGTGGTCCGACGGCAGGCTCGGCGACGCGGACATCCTGTTCAGCGTCTCGCGGGATGGCGGCGCGACCTGGCGTAGCCCGGTGGTGGTCAACGGCACGCAGCGCAACGATCAGTTTCAGCCCTGGGTGACGGCTAACGGCGCGGGCGAGATCTATGTGCAGTGGTTCGACCGGCGCGACGATCCGCAGAATCTGCTGGTGCATACCTACGCCGCGCGCTCGACCGACGGCGGTGCTACCTGGAGCGAGCTGCGCGTCACCGACACGGCCTCCGATCCGACTGTTGGGCTGCCGCTGGCAGGGGAAGCCGGATTCTACGGCGATTACCAGGCGCTCGTCGCGGATGCTGGCGGCGTGCAGCTTTTCTGGAACGAAACCCGCGACGGACAGCAGGAGGTCTATACCGCGCGCATCACGCCCGATCGCTGGGGCCTGCCCTATGTCGTGCCGCATGCAGGACCGACCCGCGACGACGGGCCTGCGCCGCCCGACGCGATCGAGGGCGAGGAGTAGGGCCGAAGCACAAAGAACCGGGTGCCAGGCGCACAAAGAACCAAACGAAAGAACCAAGAACGAAGCACCGAGCACCAAGCACCACGAACGGGAAACTTGGAACTCGACGACGCTTTGATTCTCCGCTACGGCTGCTCCGTCGGCTGGCGGCGCTGCTCGGCGCTCCGGGTTACTACCAGGGCCGCATAGCCGCCGACCAGGATCGCGGCAAACGAAAACCACTGGATTGCGTAGCTCAGGTGCGGCCCTTCGCCAAGCTCGATGCTCGGCTGTGGATGCGGCAGATCGGGCGCGCTCGGCTCCGGTAACTGCTCGATATAGAACGGCAGCAGCGGATACGGCATCTGCGTGGCGATGCGGGCAACATCGGCGCGGAACCAGGCGTCCAGCCGTCCATTCGTAGGCTGTTGATCCTGCGGCCCCCAGGTGCTCACCTGCGCCTGGGGCTTGCGCACCAGCCCGCGCACCGTCACCGTGCCAGCGACCTCGAAGGCTTTGCGCTCCTCAGGCCTGGCCTGTAGCAGCGGCACCCAGCCGCGATCGATCAGCACGCGCTGGTCGCTGCCCGCGATGCGCAGCGGCGTCAAAATATCCACGCCGGGCAGACCACCCCGCGAGCGATTGCGCAGCACAACCTCCTGGCTGTGATCGTACGTGCCGGTGACGACGACCGGGCGATACTCGGCGGCTTCGAGGTCGAGCGGCTGCCCGGTAAGCGCGATCGGCGGCTCATTGGTGCGGCTGCTGATCAGCGTGTTGATCGCGCGCCGCTGCTCAAGGCGGTCGAGCTGCCAGACGCCCAGCCGGATCAGGCCCAGCATCACGATGACGACGCCCAGCGTAATCCAGCGCCACTGCCTGTTCAGCAGCAGACGAGGGAGCGCGCGCCACTGTGCCGCCGACGAGGGCTCAGCGGCATCGTTTGTATCAAGTCTATGGAGCGAATCCATGGTGGATGACCTTTCGGCTGTTATGTTTGACAGTGCGTTCCTTTCACATTGTAACGCAGCGCGGGGAATACGGGGTGCCGCGCTCGAACGAGGTGCTCGGCGCATGATACGTGGCGAGCCCACACAGCGATGATTGAAACCTCGATCTGACCGCTTGCACATTTGTGGCAAATTCCGTATGCTTGATCGTATGGAAGATCTACAAGGTATCTTTGTGGCGGCGGTCACACCCTTCGATGCGCATGGTGTGTTCCAGCCCGCCTGGCAGGCCGAGCATTTCGCATGGTTGCAGGAGCATGGCATCGACGGCGTGCTGGTAGCCGGCACGAACGGAGAAGGGCCAAGCCTCAGCGCCGACGAGCGCCGGGCTGTGATCGATGCAGCGGTGAAGCAGCGCGGCAGCCTCCACCTGATCGCCGGGACGGGCACGCCCAGCCTCCCGGAGACGATCGCGCTGAGCCGCTATGCGCTTGAGGTCGGTGTGGACGCGGTGCTGATCGTGCCGCCCTACTATTTTCGCGATGTGCCGGACGCAGGGCTGATCCGCTACTATCGCGCGCTCTGCGATGCGCTTCCGCACAACGGACGGATGTTGTTCTACCATATTCCCAAGGTCAGCGGCGTGTCGATCTCGCACGAGGTGATCGCGAGCGTGCGTCGCAGCAATCCCCAGCAGTGCTACGGTATCAAGGATACCGGCGGCGATCCGGCTCAGACCCGCGAGCTGGTCGGCGCGTTTCCGCAGTTTCAGGTGCTCGGCGGCAGCGATCACCTGATGGCGGCAAATCTCCGCGCGGGCGTCAAAGGCCAGATCTCAGGTCTTGCCAATGCGTTTCCCGAACTCTTCAGCGGCCTGCTGCGCGCCTTTCGGGCGGGCCAGAATGTGGCGGAGTGGGAAGCACGCATCGACGCGGTGCGGACGGTATTCAAGCGCTATCCGCAGCACGCGGCGACCAAAACGCTGACGGCCTGGCGCGCTGGCCTGCCACGGGCCTATGTCAAGCCGCCGCTGATTGAGATGGCGTCGGAGCAACGTTCGGCTTTACAGCAAGAGATCGCAGCGCTAGACAACGCATGAACGAACATTTGCCGCATTACGCAGCAGCGGTAGACTTTCTGAGCCGGGACCCGCTCGCCAATCGCGAGCTGCTGCTGGCGCTACGCAGCGAGCCAGTCGAGCAGCTCCAGGTGGCGCGGCGCGATCAGGTGGCCGTGGGCGTGCTGATCGCCGGTCCCGGCCCATTCATCCCCGACCCGTACTGGATACGGCTGGACGCCTCCGACGAGGCCGCGCTTGATGTGCTGATGCAAGCCTTTGCGCTTACCGAGCGCCACACGCTCTCGATCCACCGGCCCTGGATTGGCGTGCTCCTCAGGGCACGGTATGGCATGCAGCCGAATGGCATGGGCGTATATGGCTACCTGCTGGATCGTGGACAGCTCGTAGCGCATGACCATGCTCAGGTGCGGATGCTCACGCCGCGCGATGTCGGGCTGGTCGAGCGTAGCCACTGCGGCTGGACCCGCAGCTATTTTCAGCGGCTCTTTGTCGCCGGGCGGCGACCATGGGCCATCGTGCAGGATGGAGCGATCGTCTGTCGTGCGTCGAGCGGCTATCCCGACGCCTATAGCGAAGAGGTGGTGGGCGTGTGGACTCATCCACGCTGGCGCGGGCGTGGATTGGCGCGCAGCCTGGTGAGCGCGGTTGCGGCGGATATTCTGGAGCGCGTATCATACGCCGCCTACACCACCACCTATGATAACCTGTCGTCGCAAGCGGTGGCGCGGACAGTCGGGTTTCGCCTGTGCTTTGCGGCGGATTCGTACCAGATGCGGTCACACGCGCTGGCTAACCAAGAGGCTACTGCCGGATAGTCCGATGTTAGGCCATGGTATAGGACTTCTGCAAGCCAAGGAAGCGCTGCGATCGACATATAATCTGTATAACCGCGTCTCGACGGCACTCGGCGGCACGCCCCCCTAGGATTGATGGGGATGAACTTGACTTCACGGCCTCGACTACGCACTCATTGGCGACGCAAAAGCGCGAGTGACCGCCAGACGCAGGAGTACTGCGGTTTCATCATGGCGGTCGGCGCGGCAAATGACGCTACGGCGGCTGCTCAGGCCGCCGCTGATGGGCTGCGCAGCCTTCTGGCAGCCGATCGAAGCGCGCTGGTGCTCTTCGATCGGCAAGCCGGCCCGCTCGTCACCGCCAATCCCACTGCATCCGAGGCCGCTCCACCCTTTGGCAGCGTTCACACGCCGCAGCTTGAGCGGCTGCTGCAAGATAGAAAAAGCCTGATCCTCTCCCAGACCCACGAAGAGTCCAGCCTGGCGCAGCCCGACCAGACCGAGCTGCCGACGATCCAGGCGCTCATCGCCGTGCCGATCATCGTTCAGCAGGCGATCGTCGCCGTGGTGAGCGTCGAGCAGTTCCAGCCGCGTGCGTGGCAGCCGAACGAGATCCTGCTCGTCGAGGCGATTGCCGGGCAACTGGCGCAACATCTGGAGCGTGTGCGTCTCGGCGAGGCGCTGGAGCGCCGCACGGAGGAGCTAACGGCGGTGGGTCATACCGCCGTCACGATCTCGTCGCAGCTTGATCTGCCCGTCACCCTCCATACGATTTTGGAGCAGGCAGCCCGTCTGACACGCTCGGACGCCGGGCTGCTGTATCTGTGTGATGAGGCGCGCGGCGAGCTGGAAGTCGTGGTCAGCTATCGTCTGGATCAGAACTACTGCGGTCAGCGCATCAAGCTTGGCGAGGGGCTGGCCGGGCGAGCCGCGCTGTCGCGCCAGATCGAGAGCGTGCCCGACTATGGGCGCTGGGAGGGCCGTATTCAGCGCTGGAGTAAAGGCCCGCTGCATGCCGTGATCGCGGTGCCGCTGTTGCACGACGAGCATGTTCTGGGCGTGATCGATCTGGTGCATTACAGGCCAAGCGGCGCGTTCAACGAGATCGACCAGGCGGTGGTCAAGCTGTTTGCCGTCCAGGCGGTCGTGGCGATTACCAACGCCCGGCTGTTCGATCAGGCGCAGCACTACGCCGACCGGATGGCCGCGCTGGCGAGGGCGTCGCAGTTGCTCGACGCGCAGGGCGATATGGCGGCATCGATCCAGCCGTTGGTCCAGGAGGGCATGAGCGTGCTCGGCGCCCAGGCGTGTCTGGTGATTCTATCCAGGCCGGGCCAGAGCCATGAGATGTACTACAAGGGTATTTCGGAGCGTGAGGCGGCGCTGCTGCGGCAGTACATCGCTCCTGAGTGCGCCTGTCGGACGGGCTCCTCAGAGGTGCGGACGGTCTACGATATTCGCGATATTATCCCAGCCGATGTGCTCGATCGGGTTGTGCTGGATGCTGGCTTTAGCAGCACGATTAGTCTACCGCTGATCCGCGAAGAGCGCCCGATCGGCTGCGTCAGCTATTTCTACAGCTTCCAGCATATCTGGAATCAGGACGAGATCGAGCTGGCGCGCGTCGTGGCAAACCAGATCGCGGCGATGATCACCAATGTGCAGCTCTACCACGAGGTCCACGAGGCCAACCGGCTGAAGGCCGATTTCGTGTCGACGGTCAGCCATGAGCTGCGCACGCCGATGGGCGCGATCATCGGGTACACCGAGATGCTGCTGAACGGCCTCTACGGCGACCTTCCGGCGTCGTTGTTCGAGCCGCTGATGCGCGTCAAAACCAATGCCGATCAACTGCTGACGCTGATCAATCAGATGCTCGATCTGTCGCGGATCGACGCGCACCGGCTGGAGCTCTTGCAGGAGCCCTACAACCTGCACGATCTGATCCAGTCCGTCACCGCGATTATGCAGCCGCTAGCGTTTGCGAAGTCGCTGCATTTCTATGCGAATATCGACCCCGCTGTGCCGCACATCCTGATCGGCGATGTCAGCCGTCTGCGCCAGATCCTGATCAACCTCGTCGGCAACAGCGTCAAGTTTACGAACCAGGGCAAGATCGAGATCCGCTGCTCGATCCGGCTGGATGGCGATCGACCGCTGCTGGTCTTCGAGGTGATCGATACCGGCATTGGCATTCCTGCCGATCAATTTGTCACGATCTGGGAGCCGTTCCGCCAGGGCAATAGCTCGACCACCCGCGAGTACAGCGGCACCGGCCTCGGCCTGGCGATCGTCCGCAAGCTGACGGAGCTGATGGAGGGTACCGCAGGTGTCACGAGCAGCGTCGGCGGCGGCAGCACGTTTACGATTACCCTGCCGCTGCTCACGCCGGAGCGCGACGGCTCCGGTATCTAATCGGCGGATGCTGGAAGCTTATCAACAACTGTTAAACAGTTGAGGGGCCGCGCAAGCGGCCCCTCGATCGTTGGGTGAAGCTGGTGGGCTACGGCAGGTTGAGCGACCAGGCGCTCAGGCCGTGGCTGGCCGCGTACAGCTTGCGCTGGCTCGGCACGATCGTCAGGCCCGTGACCTCGACCATCGGCATGCCCGGCGCTGCGAGCGTCCAGTTGGACGAGCCAGCGGCCAGTCGGAAGACGCCGAAGTCGCTGGATGCGTAGAGATCGCCCGTCACGTCGTCGCGGACCAGATCGGTGATCGGCAGATCGCCCAGATCGCCGTCGCGATTGACCCACGTCGCCGTGCCCGTCGCCGGATCGAACGTTACCTCAAAGACGTGGCCCTGCGTGGCAGGCGTTATCGTGTTGAAGCCGCTATAGGAGATCCAGGCGTGATTCGCGTTCTGCGGATCGATGTAGATGCTCGAAATCCAGCGGCCCGGCGTCGCGGGCGTGTCGATGCGGGTGAAGCTCACGCTGCTGGCCGGATCGGCGTCGGCGTTCTGCGAGACGAACACACGACCCGTCAGCGTCGCCGCCCACAGCGTGGACGTGTCGCTTGGCGCGCGCTCGACCGCTGCCATGTAGCCGCCCTGACGATTGCCGTAGGAGGCTGCCGTCAGCCGCGCGCTGCCCAGCGGCACCCAGTCGCCACAGGTGACGGAGAAGTCGCCGGTGTTGGTGTTGCAGCGCAGGTCGGCCTCCTCAAGCGTCATCGAGCCGAGGCCGTGGGTCTTGGTGCGGTAGACGCTTTCCAGACCGGCGAACATCGTGCCGCTGACCTTAGGGTCGGAGATGACCGGTGGGTAGAAGCCCGCCTGCTCCAGGCCCAGCGCGTACGGCGTGTAGATCGGGTCGGCAACCCAGATCCAGTTGGGGATCGCGCCGCTGTTGAAGTTCACATCGGGCGATGGGCCGTAGTAGGTGTGGAAGCGGAAGTTAGGATTGGCAGCGTCGAAGCCCGACTGGCCGCCGTCGCCCCACATCGTCTCCAGCCACTCGACCTTGCTGCCGGTTGTCTCCCAGGTGCCGTTATCCTGCGTGCCGCCCTGGAGGTTGTTCACGTCGAACGGGTTGACCGAGAGGCTCTGGAACTGAAGCGTGCTGAGGCCCGCGTTGATGCCGTCGAGCCGCGTCGGGACGCGCGCCAGCATCTGCTTACAGCGTGCCAGGCTGGTCGCCGACAGGTTGCGGCTGTCGCAGTAGGCCGAGATGTCGGTAAACTGGCCGCTGGAGCGCATGATACCGCCATCGCCCGCGTCGAAGAACATGTACGGGTTGTTCGGGTTGGTGACAAGCGCGTGATGGTCGGGGTGCAGGCCATTTGGCTGGACCGGATCGGTGGCGTCTTCCGTCATGTCGGTAAAGGTCGCGCCCGCGTCGGTCGAGAGCACCACGGCGCGGCCATTCGAGCGCGCCTCGCCGTAGGCGTGCGAGCCGCTCAGGTAGACGATGTCGGGGTGGCCTGCCGGAGTATAGACATAGTTGTCGTACCAGCACTGGCCGCCGCAGTAGCCGACGTTGGCGTAGGTGGTGAGGTTGATGAACGTGGGCGTGCCCGTCGCGACATCATCGCTGCGGAAGAAGCTCGCCGCCGGAGCGCCTGACGCGCCATCGCCGACGTACATGCGGGTCTTGCCGTTCGCCAGCTTCGTCACCGCGAACTCGGCGCGATCGGTAGTCACGGTCGTGATCGGAGCCTTAATCTGCGTCCAGGTCGCGCCAGCGTCGTTGGAGCGCCAGATACCGCGAGCGAAGGATGCGGCGTAGACCGTATTCGGGTCGGACGGATCGATCGCAACGCGGCGAACGCCACGCGGCGAGCACGACCCGGCGTTGTTGTACTCGCTGAGGGCACCGGTGCACTGCGTCGCGTCGGCGGAGCCGTTATGGATGAAGCTCCAGGTCGCGCCGCCGTCGGTCGACTTGTAGAGGCCCCACTTCTCCGCGCCGGGAACCGGGCGAGTGACGCCGCCGCAGCAGACCGACATCGCGCCGCGCCCCGCCGTCGTCGAGGCCGCGTAGATCACGTTGGGATTGCCCTGCTGCACTGCGATCGAGGCAACGCCCTTGCCTGCCAGCTCGGCCTTGCCGAGCGGGCCTTCCCAGGTGTTGCCGCCGTTCTTGGAGCGGTAGATGCCGACGCCAGCCACGCAGCCGCTGCCGCAGACATTGCCCTCGCCGGTGCCGATCCAGAGCGTGTTGCCGGTCGGGTCGTTCGGATCGAGCGTGATCGAGCCGACGGAATTGATCTCATACTCGCCGGTCAGATACTTCCACTTGGGCGATGCGGCCAGCGCATCCTCGGTGCGCCAGACACCGCCGCCCGCCGCCGCGATCCACATGCGGCAGCTTTCCGGCAAGCAGTTCGGCGCAATCGCAATATCTGTGGTGCGACCACCGGCGATGTACTCGTTGGGCACGTATCCGGTGCGCAGATCGGTCTTCTGGTAGCGCGCGATGCTGGGGCCTACCGGCTGCCAGTTGCCTTGCTTGGCCTGGCCCTGCGAGCCCTTGAGCTTGATCTTTTTGTAGGCGGCGCGAGCATTTTCAGCGTTGCTGAGCGGAATCGCCGACTCTGGGTAGGCCCGCTTCATCAGCTCGAATTCCTCGGCGAAGCCCGGACCCTCGGTGGACTCACCGCCGTTGCCGGGAACTGCCTTCCTCAACTGTTCAAGGTGACGTCCGAGTGCGACAGGACCTTCTTCGGCCTCGCCTGCGGCGACGATGCTGTCCAGCTCGGCGTCCTGCTGGGTGGAAATGAATTGTTGCGTCACCGCAACACCGGAAACCGCCACGATCAGCAGGAGCGCGATCAGGGCACGAAACCGGGTGAACTGTTTGGATGAGGCGGACATGCGAACTCCTCCCGAAACTGTTTAACCAGGATAGAAACGAATACAGACAAAGCCGATGGTCTAGGAAGGATCATGGAACGTGGCGTAAACGAGTGGACGAACATTTCTGCCTTGGGTGCAGGCTGCCGAATGGCGCTAGACAGCTATGCACCTTCTACGGAAGGCTATCATGTTACATAAGGGAGTGGTGGGCCAGGGTTGCACGGGTACTCCGGTACCACCGCGTTTGGATAAGTGGATTATACTGTTCCTATAGTATCTGTCAACCTCTTTTGTATATGATCTCGATCGCTGCTGAGCGCCTCGCTAAAAAACCAGCCTCGCCAAAATTGCGCGGAGGTTGGTATACTAAGCCAGCATGTGACCCAAACCTTGAGCCTCCCGGCACACAACGGTGCCCGAATAGTTTTTGAGCGAGCGATCATTGGATCACGAGTCCGTCACCACATCCGCAGCGTCTCCGCCCACTGCTACCGCACTCAGGCGCGCAGGGTTTCCACACCGCCCGAACCGTGGCTACCAGCGAGCGCTGCGTACGCTGCTCTTGCCGTATCTGGTGGGCGCAACCCTGCTGATCGCCGTCCCCGCGCTGCTGACGTTTGTGCTTGCGCTCACGGAGTACGACGCGCTCTCACCGCCGATCTGGGTCGGTCTGCAAAATTTTAGCGAAATATTAACGAATCCGCTTTTCTGGATTGCGGTCCGCAACTCGCTGTACTTTATCGTCCTGGCGGTGCCGCTGCGGATGCTTGGCGCGCTGCTGCTGGCGCTGCTGCTCCATCAGAGTCGGCGCGGTGTTGGCATCTACCGTGCGGCGGTCTATCTACCGACGATCATCCCCGACGTGGCGTATGCGCTGATCTGGCTGTGGATCTTCAACCCGATCTATGGCCCGCTTAACCTGCTGCTGGGCACCTTGGGCCTGCCCACGCCTGCATGGCTGGTGCAGCCCGGCACGGCCAAGCTGGCGATCGTGCTGATGTCGCTGTTTCAGATCGGCGAGGGCTTTGTCGTGCTCCTGGCGGGGCTGCACGATATTCCTGAGGACTATTACGCCAGCGCCGCGATCGACGGCGGTAGCCGCTGGCAGATGTTCCGCCTGATTACGCTGCCGCTGCTCGCGCCCTGGCTGCTGCTGCTGACGATCCGCGACATCACGCTGAGCGCGCAGAGCACGTTCACGCCCGCGTATCTGATGACCGACGGCGGGCCGTACTTCTCGACGCTCTTTATGCCGCTGCTGATCTTCGACGAGGCGTTTGAGCGCTTTCGCGTGGGCATGGGATCGGCGATGATGCTGCTCTTTTTCCTGGGTCTGGCGCTGCTGGTGCTGCTGGTCTATTTCGTCGCGGGCGGCTGGGGCTACGCGGATGACTACTGACGGAGAGCCAAGAACCAAGAACCGGACAGGAAACGCTGAACTTGAAACCTGAAACCGTGAACATGAAACTTGAAACGTTGAACTCGAAACTCCGGCAACTTGTAGCGCTGACGGTCGCGGCGCTGTTTGTGCTGCCGCTGCTGCTGGTGCTGACGGCCTCGCTGCGACAGCCGGGCCTTCCGCCGCCGCGCACGATCGAGTGGCTCCCGCCGGTGATGACCTGGGGCAACTACCGAACGATCTTCCAGCTTGTCCCGCTCGGTCGCTACATCGCCAACTCGGCGATCGTCGTGGCGCTCGCGGTGCCGATCACGCTCGTCACGGCTTCATGGGCGGGCTTTGCGCTGGCGCAGCTTCACGCGCGCTGGCAGCGCACGCTGGTCGTCTTCACCTCGGCGCTGCTGCTGGTGCCGTCGACGGCGCTGTGGCTGACGCGCTATGTGCTGTTTTCGTATCTGCTGCTGACCGACACGCTCTGGGCGCTGATCGCTCCGGCCTTGATGGGCACCAGCCCGCTGTTTGTGCTGCTGTTCTACTGGACGTTCCGCCGCCTGCCGCAGGAGCTGATCGCCTCGGCGCGAATCGACGGCGCGGGCGTGCTCCGCACCTGGGCCACGATCGCTATGCCCCTGGCTCGATCGACGATCATCGCCGTCAGCGTGCTGAGCTTTGTCTCCTACTGGAGCGATTTTATCAATCCGCTGCTGTATCTCAAAACGCAGCGCTACTACACGCTGCCGGTCGGGCTTCAGTTCTTGCAGCAGATGGATCGTACGAACTGGCCGCTGCTGATGGCGGCCTCGGTCGTGATGGTCGGGCCGGTGGTGCTGCTGTTTCTGCTGACGCAGCGCTACTTCTGGCCGGACGGACGGCTGACCGGCTTCGGCGGACGCTGACCGGCGCTACATGACACGCATTCGCGGCACTGCGCTGCTGCGGATCAAGCTGAAGGAGATCAACGTGCGCAACGTCGTCCTGCTCGTCGTCGGACTGGTGATGGTGCTGACCGCCTGCGGCGCTCCCGCTGCGGCCTCGAAGCCGGTTTCGTTTATGGTCTGGGGCGATCCCGCCGAGAAAGCAGCGTATGAGAGCCTGGTCAGCGCGTTCAAGCAAAAGCAGCCAAGCATCGACGTGCAGATTACGCATATCCCAGGCCAGAATGAGTACCGCACGCGGCTGGCTGCCGATTTCGCCGCCGGACAGCCAGCCGATATTGTTCTGCTCAACTACCGGCGCATGGGCAGCTTTGCCGCCAAGCAGGTGATCGAGCCGCTGGGACCGTATCTTGAGCGCAGCGCCGTGATCGACGAGGCCGATTTTTATCCCGAAACGATCGCGCCCTTCCGCTACAACGGCGCGCTGATGTGCATCCCGCAAAACGTGTCGAGCCTGGTCGTCTACTACAACAAGCAGCTCTTCGACCAGGCGGGCGTGGCGTACCCCGGCGATAGCTGGACCTGGGAGGAGTTCTTGACTACGGCCAGGGCGCTGACGAAGGATACCAACGCCGACGGGCAGATCGATCAGTACGGCGCGGGCATCGAGCCGTCGCTGATTCGGCTCGCGCCGTTTGTGTGGCAAAACGGCGGAGAGCTGGTCACGCCCGCCGCCAAACCGGCGCAGCTTGCGCTGGACACGCCTGAGGCGCAGGCCGCGATGCAGTGGTTTGTCGAGCTTCAGACCAAGCATCATGTCGTGCCGGATGCCGTGCAGGAGCAGGCCGAGGACAGCGAGAGCCGCTTCCAGAACGGACGAACCGCGATGTTCTTCGATAGCCGCCGCGCGGTGCCGACGCTCCGCGAGATCGAGGCGTTCGACTGGGATGTTGCGCCGCTGCCCCAGGGCAAGCAGCGCGCCGGGATTCTCCACGCCGATGCGTACTGCATGGCCGCGAAAACCCAAAACAAAGACGCGGCCTGGACATTCATCGAGTTTGCCAACTCCGCCGAGGGCCAGACGATCATCGCCAAAACCGGACGAACCGTGCCGTCGCTGCGTGCAGTGGCACAGTCGGAGGCGTTCCTTGAGCCGAGCGCAAAGCCGCAGCGCAGCCGGGTCTTCCTCGACATCATCCCCGCGATCCGCGCCGTGCCGACGATGGACACCTGGGAGGACATCGAGACGGCGGTCAACAACGAGCTGGAGCGCGCCTTTTATGGTCAGGCGACGGTCGAGGAGGCGATCACGGCGGCTAAGGCCAGCACCCAGGGATTTTTCAAGCCCTAGCCCCGAAGGGAACAAACAAAGAACCAAGAACCGGGTGCCATGCCAAAGGCACCCGGCATGGCACCCCGGCCCAGGGTGAGGGCCGCAACCCGATCCCTGTTTATGCAGCACGGGTATGCCGCTCCCAGTCCACAAGCCGCCACGGGTGCAGCTCATACACGAAGATCCGATCAACAACTGCCGGATCATGACTGGCGATCGTGTGCGCTTCTGCTTCACCTGGTGCCTCGATCACCGTAGCGCCGCCAGCGTCATCTTCAAACGGCCCTGCAAAGCGCAGCGTGCCAGCCTGATACAGGCGCAGCAAATATCGACCGTGGGCTGCTAACGGCTGCTCCGAGACGGGCCTGCCTACAATCCAGGCCTCCCCCGGACGATAGATAACCAGAAAGGTTTTCATGCCGCCTCCTTACTGGTTTCCGATCTGCGTGGTCAGGAATGCCTTAACCTCGCTGTGGCCCGTGAGATGAAGCCAGACGGTGCGATCGGCATCCAGCATCAGGGTAAAGACGAAGAACGGACAACAGCGCCGCTCCAGGCTCACGTATTCGGCAGCGATCATCCACGTTGCATCATTGGTTGTGTATCGAAACGCATAGCCGTCAGGCAGCTCTCTCACCTCCTGCACCGCCTGGGCAAGCTGCTCGGACAGCGCCGTGTGTCGCTGTCGCTGCTCGGCGCTCAGGGCCGACAAGTCGCACGCAATCGGAATGCCGCTCATGATAACCTCCACACTTGCACGTTGATCAACAAGAGCGTACAACTTCAAGTACACTTTAAGTCAAGCGGTCGTGAGGCGCTCAGCGATGGAAGATCTGACAATTGGCGAGGCAGCGCGGCGGGCGGGCTTGCAACCATCCACGCTGCGCTATTACGAACAGGTTGGCCTGCTGCCGGTGCCGAAGCGTGTCGGCGGGCGGCGGCGCTATGATTATGACGTGGTACAGCGCCTCGGCGCGATCAAGGTGGCTCAGCGCGCAGGCTTTACGCTCGCAGAGATTGCGCTGCTCTTGCAGGGCTTTGCGACAGACACACCGCTGTCTGCGCGGTGGCATGTCCTGGCGCGGCAGAAGCTCCGCGAGATCGATGCGCTGCTGGCACATGTGCAGGAGATGAAGCGCCTGCTTGAAGCCGGCCTTGAGTGCCAGTGTGCACGCCTGGACGAATGCGAGCTATGTTCACATAACGATGCGTAAGGAACGCTGCCATCGCATCAAGCTGCTGCCAAAGCGAGCAGGCCCGCGCCACACGACGCGAGCCTGCTCGTTTCTACTGCGCCGCTCAGCGCCTCGTCGCAGCGAGGGCTGAGATCAGGTAGCATGATCTACGGCTTGATCTCGATCCGCACCTGGCGATAGTTTTCGCCTCTGTAGGGATCGTAGCCGTTCTCGATGTTGCCAGCGGCGTCGACCGCAAACCACCTGAGCGTGGTCGTCTCCGTCAGCGTGAGGACCTGCGGCCCCTCGCGCATGCCGCTGGCGCTATACTTCTGCGACCTGAAGGTCGGACGGCTGCCATCGAGCGTGTAGTAGATCGTGGCTGGCTCGCTCGTCTCGAAGCGCAGCGCGACCGGCCCGCTGTACTTGCCCTGGCCTGGCACGCTCCACGATCGCGGCGGCTGCGCGTCCTTGCCGTAGTCTTTGGCAACCTTGAGCATGGCGATCAGGCCGTTGGCAAACTCCATCGCCTCGCCGTGTCCTTCGGCAAAGGACGGCTGAAAGCCCACCGGCTCCCACCGTGATCGCTCGGCGTCCCAGCGATCCGCGCCGACCTCGAAGTTCCAGGCGAAGATGTTGCTGCCGTACCAGAGGTGGTCGGCGGAGTTACCGGCGGCAGAGTAGAGCACATCGGCGGTCGGCCCCGTGCGCCCAGGCAGGATCACCGTGCCGCGATGCTCTTTGATCGACGCCAGGATTTGCTCGGATGAGGCCCAGAAGAATGCCTCCTGGCCCAGCGCCGCGCGATCGAGCGTTTCACGGCCCGGCAGCCGGTACGCGCCGGGTGCCCACATGAAGTAGCCGCCGTAGCTGTGGATATTCATCGAGAACTTGATGTTGGGATGCTGCTCGGCGACCCAGATGACGTTGCGGCTTTCGGGCTCCGAGAGTTCCTCGGGACCGGCGTAGGTGCCGCTGCGGCAGTTGGTCGACGCGCCGCTGTAGCCGTCGAACAACGAGCCAATCCCGTAGTTGCGGTTGTTGTCCACGCCCCACTCGTTACGACGACCGGGATCGGCATCCTGCGGCCCGCAGTAGTTGAACATGTTCTTGCGCTGCATGTTGTAGTCGAAGAAGCTGTAGTGCGCGCCGTCGGGATTGACCGAGGGAATAATAAAGATGTCGAGGTTGTCGAGAAGCTGGCGCGTCTCGCCGTCGCGCGCGTAGTTGCGCAGCAGCCGCTCGGCGGTTTCGACCGCGACCAGCGGCGTGACCCATTCGCGCGCGTGCTCCTGCGAGTAGGCCAGCACGCCGATGCGCGACCCGTCGCGATGCTTGCCGATGCGGATCGCACGGACGGTGAACGGATCGCGCGAGATCTCAGCGGGAGCGCTCAAAAAATCGCGGAGCGGCGTTGCCGCCACGGGCTGCACCACACCTGCTCCGGCGTTGCCACGGTAGGTATGCGCCGTCACCAGCGCTCCGGCCTGCGCGTTCAGCGCCGCCGCCACCTGCGCCGCCGTGCTTGCGAGCGCGCCGGATGCGTTGGTCGCAAGGCGCACCGAGATCGCGCTGCCATTCACATTGACCGCGAGCGGCTGATTGGGCGCGCCCGGATTGGCGAACTCGACCGTGATCGCGGTGCCGCCCTCGTGGCCCCACGCCTTCGAGCTGATGACCACGGCGTTGCTCGTCAGGCTGCCCATCGTCGCCTGTGCCTTGCGCCGGTAGCCGTTCGTCTTGTTCGGCAGCTCGATGACCTCGGCCAGATCGGGGAACTCGCGCGCCAGCGCCTCGATGCGCTCGTATACCTCGGTCGGATGCATATAGTGGCTGATGAAGTCCTTGACATAATGGTGCTTCGGGTTGCCGGGCCTGCCGCTGTCGAGCCACTCGCGCACGGCAGCCGTCGCGGCGCCGCCCTGCGTGCTCGTGATCTGCACCTTAGCCGGACGGCTGCCGACCGGCACCAGCAGGCGGTGATACATGTAGACTCCGGCGTCGGTAAAGCGCGACATCGTGGCCGTGCCGCCAGCGTCGGGCGCGGTGCCGGAGCCAGCATCCCAGGCGGCGGTCAGGCGAACCGTCGCGGCGGCACCCGCGCTGGTCTTGGCCTCGACCGAGAGGAAGCTTCCCGCATCGTTCTGGAAGTAGTCGGCGCGCAGGATCGTCAGCGTATCGACCGAGGCCAGCGCGGCCTCCTCGGCTGCGACTGCGGCCTCGCGCTCGGCCACGCGCGCGGCCCAGTCCGCCTCGGTCAGCAGCGTGTTCGTGACGTTAAAGCCCTGCTGGCGGAGCGCCTCGATCTCGGCTGGCGTGGCGATCACATCGACATCCAGGCCGCTGCTCGATTGATGCAGATACTCGGCAAGATCGGCTCCGGTGGCGACAAGCGCATCCAGGGCCGCGCGATCGGGCAGCGTGATGCGGGCAACAACGGCAGGCTCCACCCGATCGAGATCGTCGGGCGTGGCCGCGAGCGCGCGCTGGGTGCCGGATTGCATGCCGGGCAGCAGCAGGGCAGCGCCCATCAGCGCGACGAACAGCAGGGTTCCAAACCGGCGGAGAGGCTTGATCGATAATCTCATCCTGGCGCTCCCTTTTCAAATCAACCGATAACGAGGCGACCGCTAGATGTAGGCGAGTGGCGATAGCGACGAAAGAACAAGAGAACAAAGGATCAAGGGAACAAGGAACGAGAACCAAACAAAGAGCAAACGGAAACTTTGAACTCGAAACGTTGAACTTGGAACTCGAAACGTGAAATCAGTTCCTTGATTCTGCGCGAGCGATGTAAGTACGATGGTGGGTAGCAAGAGTATAACAATCGGACTCGGCGATGTCAAAGAAACGTTGACGGGCGATTCGGTGCGACGATCAGGCGTAGACCCCGACACGTAGCCGGTCGATCGTCCGCTGCTTGTCTGCTGGCGCGCGATGGTACAATGGGAGCGCGACGACGAGCGATACCGGATTTTATCGTGCCAGAGCCGGAGGGAACGTATGGCCCGCCTCATTCTGCGCAGCTTGCGAAATGGTCTGCTTACACTGGGCTTGTGCGTGACGGTTGCCTGTGGCGCTGCGCCCGCGCCATCGACGAGCTCCGCAGAGACTCCGCAACCGAGCCAGGCACCGGCTATCACGCCGTCGGCTGCGCCGCAATCACCGGAGCCGCAGGCAACAACCTTCAAGGGCGCGCGCTCGGCGACGGTGACGGCAGCGCCGGATGGTCGTGTGTATGTCGTCGTCGGGATGGGCGAGGAGCTGCTGGTGGCGCGGGCGCAGGAAGATGGGCGCGGCTTTGATGAGCCGGTTCGCGCCTCCGGCGATGTTCCCGCGCTGGTCTTGCCGATCGAGCGTCCGTCGATCGCGGTGGATCAGACCGGGCGCGTCGGCGTAACCTGGATCGAGCACGGCAGCAGCGGGAAGCCCAAGATCTGGTACAGCCAGTCGACCGACAGCGGGCGGACCTTTGATGCTCCGCGTGAGGTGAGCGAGGTAGACGCGCGTGAGGCGGCGATGGTGCGCATGACCTTCGACCGGCAGCACAGCCCGCTGATGGTCTGGTTGCAGGATGGCGCGCTGGGGCAGGCGCGCGCTGTCGACAGTGGCGCGTCGTTCGCGGCGGCACAGACGATCGATGCCGAGGTCTGCGATTGCTGCCAGCCCGATCCGCTGATCCTCGGCGAGCGGGTGTTGATCGCCTTCCGCAATGTGACCCACGAGGGCACGGATGATCTGCGCGACATCTACGTGCTGGCGTCGGACGATGGCGGCGCGACCTTTGGTGAGGCCGTGCAGGTCGCCGATGGATCGTGGCGGCTGAATGCCTGCCCGATCAGCGGCCCCGCGCTGGTCGGCACCGACGAGCGCGTGTATGTCGCCTGGATGGATGGCCGCAACGACCGCGAAGGGACCGGCACGCGCGGCGATCTGTGGCTTGCCAGCTCCGTCGACGGCGGGCGGAGCTTCACGCCGGATGTGCGCGTGAATTCCGATGAGCAGCATATGCATACGCTGCCTGCCCTGGCGATCGGGCCGCAGGGTCGGCTGCATATCGCCTGGGAGATGAGCACCGACGAGCACACCGCGATCCTGTACACCACCTCCGACGACCACGGCGCGACCTTTGCGCCGCCGCGGGAGCTGGTACGCAGCGACGACGGCGCGGGCCGTGGGCATCCCACCGCTCCATCGCTGGCGGTGACACAGTCGGGCACGGTCCATGTGGCCTGGATCGATAATCTGGGAGCGCATGTGCTTGCCATGCCGTAGCGCGTCCCTGACCGTACAGCTTCCCTTCGTAATCGAAAACAGATTGACATAAGCTCACCACGTCGCCCGACGTGGTGATTTCTTTCCCAGGCGAGAAGATCCTGTTGCCCTCATGCGCGACGATTCCACTATCCTGGTACGGAGGCAGGCCAGTGCCGTCCGTACGTGTGGCGTTTCCGGTCCGCAGGAGGGGAAAACCGTATGTTGCCTGATGCTGGAGCGATGCTATGACCGATCACGAGATGATAACCGATCAGCTTACCCAACTGCGCGCGCTGCGGGAGCGGGCGCTGCAAGGTGGCGGCCCGAAGCGGATTGAGCAGCAGCACGCGCGCGGCAAGCTCACCGCCCGCGAACGGCTCTCGATCCTGCTGGATGAAGGCTCGTTTCAAGAGCTGGGCGCGCTTGCGACGCATCATATCACCGATTTTGGCATGGCCGAGCAGCGCTATCCCGGCGATGGCATCGTCACCGGCTTCGGCAAGATGAACGGTCGGCGCGTCGCCGTTTTTGCGCAAGATTTTACCGTGCTGGGCGGCTCGTTCTCCGAGGTCCAGTCGCATAAGATCAGCCGGATTCAGGATCTTGCACTGGAGAGCGGCATCCCGCTGATCGGCCTGAACGACTCCGGCGGCGCGCGTATTCAGGAGGGCGTGCGCAGCCTGGCGGCCTATGGCGAGGTCTTCGTGCGGAACGTGCTGGCATCAGGCGTGATCCCGCAGATCTCGCTGATCCTCGGCCCCTGCGCGGGCGGCGCGGTCTATTCTCCCGCGCTGACCGACTTTGCGATCATGGCGCAGAGTACCAGCCATATGTTTCTGACCGGGCCTGAGGTGATCAAAGCGGTGACAGGCGAGACCGTCACCGCCGAAGACCTTGGCGGCGCGCTGGTCCACAATAGCCGCAGCGGCGTGGCGCATTTCCTGGCCGATAACGAGCAGGCGGCGCTCGCGCTGGCAAAGGTGCTGCTGAGCTACTTACCGCAGAACAACAACGAGGACCCCGCGCAGATCACGCCCTACGACTCCGCCGATCGGATGGAGGAAGCGCTCAACACGATCGTGCCGCTCGACGATGACGCGCCTTACGATATGCGCGACGTGATCGCGATGATCTTCGATCGGGGCAGCTTTCTTGAGGTCCAGGCGCACTACGCGCTCAACGCGATCGTCGGCTTCGCGCGGCTGGACGGCTACTCGGTGGGCGTGGTGGCGAATCAGCCCTCCTACATGGCGGGCGCGCTCGACATCGACTCAAGCGATAAAATCGCGCGCTTCATCCGCATCTGCGACACCTACAATATTCCGCTGATCACCTTCGTCGATTGTCCAGGGTTCCTGCCCGGCGTCGACCAGGAGTACGGCGGCGTGATCCGGCATGGCGCGAAGATTATCTACGCCTACTGCGAGGCGACCGTGCCCAAGATCTCGATCGTCACGCGCAAGGCGATGGGCGGCTCGTACGTAGCGATGAGCTCCAAGCAGATGCGCAACGACGTGGCCTTTGCCTGGCCCACGGCGCAGATCGCGGTGATGGGCGCGCTGGGAGCCGTGCGGATTCTGCATCGCAAGGAGCTGGATCAGGCGGCAGATCCGGCGGCGCTGGAGCGCCAGTTTATCGCGGAGTATCGCAAAAAGTTCTTCAATCCCTATAGCGCCGCAGACGTGGGCCAGATCGACGAGGTGATCGAGCCGCGCGAGTCGCGACCGCGCCTGATCCGCGCGCTTGAGGTGCTACGAACCAAGGTGCAGCAGAATCCACCCAAGAAGCACGGGCTGTTCCCGGCGTAGGAGCGCGTTATGGAGAATCTTGGCTTTGGTTTCCAGATGACCCTGCTGGGGATGGGCATCGTCTTTTCGCTGCTGGCGCTCCTGTGGGGCTTGCTGGCGCTGCTCCTGCGCTTCGATCGACCGCCCGCTGTTGCCGCAGCGCCGGTCGCAGAGCAAGCGCCGGAGCCGATGCCCAGAGTGCAGGTGCTCACCCACAGCCGCGACCCCGATCTGGTCGCGGCGATCACGGTGGCGGTGCTGACGCACTGGGCGGTACGCCGCAAGCAGGCCGCGCCCGCGATGCGCAGCTACTGGCCCGGCAGCCTGCTGCCTGCGAATCGGTGGGTGACGGCGGGACGGGCACAGCAGCATCAGGGCTGGCAGCGACGGAGATAAGCCATGCGACGGTACACATTGCAGATCAACGGTAAGGAATATGTGGTCGATGTCGAGGAAGTGACAGGCGATACCTTCCGCGTGCTCGTCGGCGACGAGATCATCGAGGTGCGGCTGTCGAGCGACGAGGATCTGGCCCAAGCGATCATCACGCCGGAGATTGCGCCGACGCGCGCGCCTACGCCGTCGGGCCTGCCGCGTCAGGTACCGCAGGTGCGCGAGGTGCGCAGCCCGATCGAGGACGACGGCAGCGCGCCGCCCGTCAGTACGCCTCCGTCGGCCACGCCACGACGCGCGGCTGGAGGCGGCGCGGCGGTGATGAGCGCGCCGATGCCGGGCGTGATCTTATCGGTCGAGACGACGGTCGGCGCGACCGTTGCGCGCGGGCAGGTGGTGGTCGTGCTGGAAGCGATGAAGATGAAGAACGCGATCAAAGCCTCGCGCGATGGCGTGGTCGCCGAGATTTTTGTACAGCCGGGCCAGCCCGTGGGCCACGGCGATCCGCTGATCCGCTTCAAGGAGGACTGAGCGTGGATAGCCAAACGATCGAGCAACTGCTCCAGGGCCTCCAGCATGTCACCTGGCAATCGCTGGTGATGATCGGCGTGGGCTGCATGCTGCTGTTCCTGGCAATCGCCAAGGAGTACGAGCCGCTGCTGCTGCTGCCGATCGGCGCGGGCGCGATCCTCGCCAATCTGCCGCTCTCGCCGCTGGTCGGCGACGATGGCCTGCTGCGCGTGCTGTACAACGCCGGTGTCGGCAACGAGCTGTTTCCGCTGCTGATCTTCATCGGCATTGGCGCGCTGACCGACTTTGGGCCGCTGCTGGAGAATCCGCGCATGGTGCTACTGGGCGCGGCGGGACAGTTCGGTATCTTCGGCACGCTGATCCTGGCGCTGCTGCTGGGCTTTAGCCGCAACGAGGCCGCGTCGATCGGCATCATCGGCGCGATCGACGGCCCGACCTCGATCTACGTAAGCGGGATTCTGGCTCCGAATCTGCTGGGTCCGATCACTGTCGCGGCCTACAGCTATATGTCGCTGGTGCCGATCATCATGCCGCCGATCATGCGGCTGTTGACGACGCCTGAGGAGCGCCAGATTCGCATGCCCTACAGCCAGCGCACGATCAGCAAGCGCACGCGGGTGCTCTTTCCGATCATCGTCACCGTGCTGGTGGGCACGCTGGTGCCGTTTGCGACGCCACTGATCGGTATGCTGATGCTGGGCAATCTAATGCGCGAGTCGGGCGCGGTCGAGCGGCTGACCGGCGCGTCGTCGACGGAGATCGCCAACGTGGTCACGCTCTTCCTGGGCCTCGCGATCGGCTCGACGATGGTCGGCGTGC
>DASUTC010000274.1 GCA_036374795.1 Herpetosiphonaceae bacterium | reverse complement strand
GATGCCGCGCCCGTCGTCGTGCTCACCGAGGCGCGCGTCGCCGACCGCCTGCCCGCCACCACCGCCCAGGTGCTCGTCCTCGACCGCGCCTGGCCGACCATCGCCGCCTGCGCCACCAGCAACCCCGATGCCGCCCGCGCGCCGGAGCAGATCGCCTACCTGATCTACACCTCCGGCTCGACAGGGCAGCCCAAGGGCGTGCTCGTGCCGCATGGCAGCGTGGTCAACTTCGTCAGCGCGATGCAGCAGCAGCTCGGCTGCGGGGCGGACGACACGCTGCTGGCGACGACCAGCATCTCGTTCGATATTTCGGTGCTGGAGCTGTTCTGGCCGCTGACGCAGGGCGCGACCGTGGTGATCCTGGGCGAGCACGCCGCCAGCGGTATGCCCGCGCAGACCACGACGCCCGGCAGCGAGCGGCCCATCGACTTTAGCCTCTTCTACTTTGCCAGCGCCGACTCGACGGCGGGCGATAAGTACCGGCTGCTGATCGAGGGTGCCAAGTTCGCCGACCGGCACGGCTTCACGGCGGTCTGGACGCCGGAGCGCCACTTCCACGAGTTCGGCGGCCTGTATCCCAATCCGGCGATCACCAGCGCGGCGATTGCGACGATCACCGAGCGCGTGCAGATCCGCGCGGGCAGCGTGGTGCTGCCGCTCCACGACCCGCTCCGCGTCGCGGAAGAGTGGTCGGTGGTGGATAACCTGTCCAACGGTCGCGTCGGGATCGCGGTGGCCTCCGGCTGGCACGCCAACGATTTTGCCTTCTTCCCGGAGCGCTACGCCGAGCGCAAGCAGGCGACGGCGGACGGGATCGCGGCGGTGCAAAAGCTGTGGCGCGGCGAGGCGCTGCCGGTGGAGAGCGGCACGGGCAGCGCGATCGAGGTGCAGATCTTTCCGAAGCCGGTGCAGGCGGAACTGCCGATCTGGATCACGGCGGCGGGCAACCCGGAGACGTTTATCGCGGCGGGCAAGCGCGGGGCGAATGTGCTGACGCATCTGCTGGGCCAATCGCTCGAAGATGTGGCCGAGAAGATCCGGCTGTACCGGGCGGCGCGGGCAGAGCAGGGGTACGATCCGGAGGCGGGGCAGGTGACGCTGATGCTGCACACCTACATCGGCGAGGACCGCGCGGCGGTGCGCGAG
>DASUTC010000273.1 GCA_036374795.1 Herpetosiphonaceae bacterium | reverse complement strand
GGTGGCAGCCGCGATCGAGCAGGCGCGGCCCGATCGGGTCTATCACCTGGCGGCCCAGAGCTACCCCAGCGAGTCGTGGGCCGCGCCCGTGACGACGCTCCAGGCCAATGTGATCGGCACAGTCAACGTGCTGGAGGCGGTTCGCCGCTTCGCTCCCGACGCGCGGGTACATGTCGCCGGATCGTCGGCGAGCTACGGCCTGATCCGTCCCGACGAGGTGCCGATCGGCGAGGAGCGCCCGCTGCGCCCGGTGTCGCCCTACGGCGTCTCGAAGGCGGCGCAGGAGATGCTGGGCTACCAGTACGCGCAGAACTACGGCATGAGCGTCTATCTGACGCGCTCGTTCAACCATATTGGATCGCGGCAGGACAGCAGAACGGCGGCGCAGACCTTTGCGCGGCAGATTGCCGAGGCCGAGGCCGGGCTGCGTCCGCCGGTGATCGACGTGGGCAACCTTGAGCCGCGCCGCGATTTTCTGGACGTGGCCGATGCCGTGCGCGGGCTGTGGCTGCTGCTTGAGCGTGGCAGGCCCGCCGAGGTCTATAACCTGTGCTCCGGCACAGCCCCGCAGGTGCGCGATCTGCTCGACATCTACCTGAGCCTGGCACAGGTTCCGGTCGAGGTGCGCGTCGATCCGCAGCGGCTGCGTCCCACCGACGAGCCGATCCTGCTCGGCGACAACTCCAAGCTGCGAGGCGCTACCGGCTGGGAGCCGCAGGTGCCGCTGGCTGAGTCGCTGCGCCGGATTCTGGACTACTGGCGGGAGCGGCTGCGCGACGAGCGCGGCGGTGGGCGCTCCGACACCTAGATTCTCCTTGGTGATGCAGAATCGGGCTGTTTCCCGAACAGGTTTTTGACCCCGCGCAAGGAGCGGCAAACGGTGCAGCAGACATCAGGGCAGCGGATGCTTCGTCCGCTGTACGTCGCGCCGATCGGCAAGGGCGGCGTGGACATCGGCATCAACAACATCACGCGAGCGGTCCGGCGGGCGGGCCACGACCCGACGCTGCGGCGGCTGCCGTATCTGCATAATTTCCTGCCGATGCTCGCGCCTCTGGGATTGGGCCGGGGCTGGTGGCGCGGCTACGACATCATCCAGGGCCGCTCGCGCGTGGCGTGGGCGCTCAAGCGTCGCGACGTGCCGCTGGTGACGACGGTGCATCACCTGACGACCGATCCGCTGTTGCAACCCTACGCATCCTGGCAGCAGCGCCTCTTCTACCGGCTGGTCGAATATACCTACGACGGCCTCTCCGTGCGGCGAGCCGACGCGGTGGTCTGCGTCAGCAAGTATACGCAGCAGCAGGTCGCGCTGACCTACGGCAAGCTCGATACGACAGTAGTTTACGACGGCATCGACACCGATGTTTTCGTGCCCACGCCCGACTGGAAGCGCACCGACCACGGCCTGCCGCAAACCGACGCGCGCATCCGTCTGCTGTTCGTCGGCAATCGCACCCGGCGCAAAGGCTTCGATCTGCTGCCCGCGATCATGGACCGGCTGCCATCCGATTATGTCTTGTTCTACACCTCGTCGTTTCAGGCGGTGCAGGCCGCGCCGCCGCATCCCCGGATGATCCCGATCGGCACGCCCGACCGCGATGGGCTGGTGGCAGCTTATCAGAGCTGCGACATCCTGCTCTTCCCGGCGCGCGTCGAGGGCTTTGGGATCGTCGCGGCGGAGGCGGGCGCGTGCGGCAGGCCCGTGGTGACGACCAATGCCTCGGCGCTGCCGGAGGTCGTCGACGACGGCGTGTCCGGGTTCGTGTGCCAGCGCGACGACGTGGACGATTTCGCGGCGCGGGTGCTGGCGCTCGGCAGCGATGCCGCGCTGCGGCACGTGATGGGCCAGCGCGGGCACGAGAAGATTGTGAGCTGCTTCGGCTACGATCAGCTTGCCGCCGGGCTGCTCGGCGTGTATGAGCGGCTGCTGAGCAAAGGGCACTGAACGCTGCGCAGATGGCTTGATCCGGCTCGATGATCGATCTGGCAGCGCAAAGCAGCAGCCCCTTCTCAGATCATGAGAAGGGGCCGCCACACGACCGGAGCGATCGGTTTATAGTGACGACTGGCGGCCTGGGGTCATCCTTGAAGACCCTCGTCAACCCGGCGATCAGCACATCGATCTGCTCCTCCGGCACGTCCAGCAGAACCTCAAACCCCTCTTCTCCCAGCGCGCTCGCCGCCTGCGTATCGAGCACGATCGCGAGTCGTTTGCCCTGAAGCTCGATCGTCCGAATCCCGCCATACTCCTCGGTGTAGAAGGGATGCTCCGCCGTAGTCCAGCGTCACAACCGCGCCGCCCTGCGCGATGACCGTCACCGATCAGCTTCGTCGTCGCTTAACCGCTGGCTGGCCGGCCACGGTCAGCGTGCGCTGGCGTCCGGCAGCATCGCAGGTGTAGCTCACGCTGCCCCGCGGCGGCGTCTCACTCAACACCTGATCCAGACCATCCTAGCTGTAGGCGCTCGTGCCGCTGTCGGAGTCGACCAGTTGTGTGAGTCGGCCCATGCCGCCGTAGGATGCGCTGATCGTGCTCTGGTAGCCGGCATGCATCTCGTGGTATCATAAGCGCCGTTTTGCATCAGCCAGGAGGTCCACGCACAAACGCGCCGCTGATGGTATCGCGGGGAGCAGCGGAGAAGGAGTGTCGATCATGCGTATGAAACACGCATTAACCACGCTGCACCAGGGCATTCGATGCAAATTGCCGCATCACAGATTGCAGCTTTGGTGTATCCCGATCATGCTTGCGATGCTTGTCAGCACGATCCTGATCGTGATCAGCTTCCGGCGTCCATTCGCGCAGCTCTACTCAGTCGAAGCATGGCTACGCCATGCGGTGGGCGTCTATGATCTTGAGCACACCAATGACTTTGCGTACGCTTTCACCGATGGCGATGCGCTGCTCACGTTTCCGGAGGTCGGGAGCGGTCGCTTTGTGGCCGCGCTTCAGCTCAGCAGCCCGCCCGGCACGGTGGCGGTTTCGGCGCGGATCGGCACGCACGCGCAGCAGGTCGATCTTAGCGCTGTCGAGCAGCTTCGCACCTATCATCTGCTGCTGCCCGCGAGCAAGGAGGGCCATCTACGGCTGGGGCTTACCAGCGGCGTGCAGCGCATCGCGCCCGATCCGCGTCCGCTTGGCTTGGTGGTCGGGAGTATCGCAGTACGGGCAGCGGACGCGGCGCTACCCGCATCCTTCCAGCTGATGACGACCCTGCTTGCGCTCAGCCTCTTCTGGCTGGCGCTGACTCCATTTCGGGCGACGGTGTATCGGAAAGCAATTCTCCTGCTGCTGATCGGGACGCTCTGTGGCGCAAGCTACGCGCTCACGCGCGGCGGTGTCGCGCTGCAAGGCCGGTGGATCGGGCTTGGCACTGCCGCTGTCGTCACCATGATCGTCTGGCGGCTGGAGTCGTGGGAGCGCATGACATCGCGGGGCGGCATCCTGCTGATCTGCGTGGCCTGGCGGGTAGCCCTGTGGCTCTTCGCGCTGGCAGGGCTGTGGCTGAGCGAGGCGGTCTGGCGGCAATGGCGTGGCTTTAGCTTCAGCTTCGGCCCACCGAGCAGCGACCTCGGCAGCCTTACGTGGCGGGCCGGAACTGTGGTCTGGATGAACTGGGACGGCGCGCATTATCAGGCCATCGCCGAGGCTGGCTACACCTTCGAGGGCGTGCCCTGGCCGAACATCGCGTTTTTCCCGCTCTACCCGCTGCTGATGCGCACCGTGATGGCTACAGCCAATGTCAGTAGCTCGGTCGCCGCGCTGCTCGTGTCGCACGCTGCGCTGCTGGTAGCGGTGCTCCTGCTGTACGATCTGCTGCTCCACGACTTTGGCAGGATCGTCGCCTACCGCGCGAACATCTTTCTGCTCGCCTTCCCGACATCGTTTTTCTTCGTCGCGGGCTACACCGAGTCGCTGGCACTGATGCTTACGGTTGCCGCCGTGTGGGCGATGCGCCGCCAGCGCTGGTGGCTGACGGGTGTGCTCGGCGGCTTGCTGGCGATGACGCGGGTGCCTGGTGTGCTGATCGCGCCCGTGCTTGGCCTGGTCTACCTGCAACACCAACAGTGGCGCTGGCGGTCGCTCCGGCTCGACCTGCTGGCTGTGCTCTTGCCGCCGCTCGGGCTTGCGCTGTTTATGCTGTACCAGTGGCGTGTCTTCGGCACGCCCTGGGCCTTCCTCATCGCTCAGCAGAGCTGGCAGAATGGCCTGGCACCGCCGTGGGTGATTCCACAGCAAATTGTCGAGGAGTTGGTCAAACCGTCGGGGTGGATGCAGGCGGCGCTGCAACTTGGCGTCTGGATCGGCGTGCTGGCGCTGGCGCTGGCTGCCCTGCGGCGGCTGCCGCTGGCCTATGGCCTGACCGGCTTCCTGCTGATCCTACCGGCCTACTTCGCAAACATTCGCGATAGCTTGCCGCGCCATGTGCTGATCAGCTTCCCGATCTTCGTCGTGCTGGCCCGCGAGGAACAGCCGCTCTGGCTGAGGTGGCTGCTGCTTGCGCTGCTGTTGCCGCTGCTTGCGCTGCTGACCATGCTGTATGTCAACGGCTTTTGGATCGCCTGAGGCCGCGATGCCAGCGCACATCGTAGCGCGCCGATGAATGAAGATTTCTTCATCGGCGCGCCGTCAACATCACATCTGTTCTACTCGACGGTGATGCCGTACCAATCCTTGAGATAGCGCTGCATTTCGTCGATCTCGGCGCTCTGCGTGGTGATGATGTTCTGCGCCAGCCTCTTCAGCTCAGGATACTCGGCCTTTTCGAGCGCCTGCTGCGCCATGGTGATCGCGTCCTCGTGATGCGGGATCATCATCTGCAAGAACATGCGGTCCCGATCGATACCGCCGCCCATCATCTGCTGCATCTGGCCCTGGCCCATCATGCCGCCGCCCATCATCTGCTGCATCATCGCCTCTTGCGAGGTGCTATCGCCGCCGTACCAGTCGCGCCGCCACTGCTGCATCTGCTCGATCTCGCGCTGCTGCGCGCTGATGATCCGCTGCGACAGATCGCGCAGCTCGGCGCGCTCGGTGTTGGCGATCATGTGCTGGGTCATCATCACGCCGTGCTGATGATGCACGATCATCTGGTCGAGGAAACGGCGGTCGAAGGGCTGATCGGCGTTAGTCGATGGGCTGCCCATCATGCCGTTCATCATCCCGCCATTCATCATGCCGTTCATCATCTGAGAACGATCGCCGCCCCAGTAGGCGTTCGGCAGGAAGCGCGGGCCTAGCGCGCCCAGCAGCAGCGCGGCGACGATCAGAGCCATGCCAGTCAGGCCAATCCACTTGCTCAACATGATCGTCTCCTTAGGCTTGCAGCACGTCGCGCGCTTGCTGATACTCTTCGCGGCTGATCTCGCCGCGCGCGTAGCGCTGGCTCAAGATCTCAAGCGCATTCGGACCCGGCGTTGCTCGCTGCGCCGGAAAGAGATTGCCGATCC
>DASUTC010000272.1 GCA_036374795.1 Herpetosiphonaceae bacterium | reverse complement strand
ATCCCTCGCCGCCGAAGGATGCCCGCAGCGCGTCGAGCAGGTCGGGCGTGTTGATGAACAGCGTCGGCAGGCCCCGCGATAGCCGATCGTTTGCCATGGCTGCGGTGAGATGCGTCTTGCCGCAGCCATGCACGCCCATCAACACCAGCCACTTGTGCTGCTGGGGATCGCGCACGAAGCTCTGGACGATGCCATAGACCTGCGTCAGGTTATAGCGATGGCGCTGCGCCTCTTCCAGGCCGTACGGCTGCGGGTTGAAGTTCTCGAAGGTCATGCGCCGGATCAGATCATAGCTCAGGCCCATCAGCCGGTTGACGACCTCGGAGGTGTAGCCGACGACCGCGACGATCCGGCTGACATCGGCGTCCTGAATGCGCGCGCGGATGCGGCCCTCGAAGCTATCGAGCAGCTTGTTGGTGGTGATGACGGTCGGGCGGCGCGCGTCGTAGCGATGCGCCAGAATCTGGTAGAGCTTCTCCTCGGCCCAGGGACTCGACGATTGCGCTCCGAGATCGTCCAGCACCAGCACCGGCGCGTCGCGGACTGTGCTGAAGAGGTCGTCGTATGAGATGTCGCTCTGGGGGCTGAAGGTGGTGCGCAGATGATCGAGGAAGTCGGGCACGAAGACCCACAGCGCGCCTTCATTGCGATCGAGGATCGCGCTGGTGATCGCCGCTGCGAGATGCGACTTGCCGGTACCGCTTGGCCCGGTCAGCACCAGCCAGCCTGCGGGTTCTGCCGCGTACTCCTGCGCGACCCGCAGCGCGACCTGGAGGGCGTCGCGGCTGTAGGCGCTGCTGCCACGGTGCAGATCGAAGTTCTCGAAGCGCTTGTGCTGCAACGGCCCCAGATGCGAAAGCTCACGAAATTTGCTGGCGCGGCTGGCGGCAATCTCCTGCGCTTTGCAGCCGCAGGGCATCAGCTTGCCGAAGTTGGGATCGCCGTAGGGCACGTCGTAGCGTAAAAAGCCCATGCCGTTGCACTTCGGACAAACCGCCGTGGCTGGCTCCGGGTGTGAATCGTCGGGGTTGACGCGCATCCGCGCAAGAATATCAGATAACGGTTCCATAGGCACGTGATGTCGTCGTGACGGGGCCTCCAGTCGGCCCGGCTAATACTTGATAATGTTTGAAAGCTCGCCGCTGATATATCGCCCCGGATCGTCGGCGTGCGTGGGCAGCAGAGGTCCGCGCCCGTCACGCGCCCAACGATCGAGCACCGCCGCGATATAGCGCCAGGAGCGTCGGTTAGAGCGCACCGCCTCGCGGATCGCGTCCTCCAGCCAGGCCGCAGGATAGATCGCCTGGGCCTCCTTCAGCTCAGCGGCCAGCATGGGCGTCAGCACGCCGATGTTTTGCTCGTACAGCGCGAAGACCGTAGGCCGCTCGGCTGGTGGCTGCGGCACCGGCAGCCACGCGATGTCGCCGTCGATCATCCGCGCCATCCAGACGCGGTTGCGCTCGGTGTTGGCGAGATACCAGTTGCCGACGCGCGGGCCTTCCGGCACCGCAGCGTGCAGCAGCGTGCCACGGCGTACCGCGGCTTCCAGCCCTTCGATCAGTACATCCTCAGTCGGGCGCAGCGGCGCAATAGCACGCAGGGATCGGCCCAGATCGGCATCGTCGCGGAAATCGGCCCACTCGACCATGCGCGGACGGCGGCGGCTGCCGCGCAGCAGGTAGAAGAAATGCAGCGTGACCTTCAGCTCCGCCGAGTGCGTGATCATCGGCAGTACGTCGGTAAAAAGCTCACGCGGCAGCTTGATCGGATCATCAGTCGAAAAGCCGGTGAAGGTCATCACGCCAGTCTCCCACAGTGCGCTGCGCGTCGCATGTTCCCATACTACCACGCTCTATCTGCATCGTCTATACGTCGGCCAGGTGTCAATCATTCGCTCAAGCAATATCGACGCCGCTAGTAGCCATCTGGTGATTGGAACGGCGCGAGGTTCTGGAAGCGGGTCGTGCGCTGATCGAAGAAGAGCGGCACGACGCCAAGCGGCCCGTTACGGTGCTTGGCAATATGAACCTCGGCAATGCCTTTCTTGTCGGTATCTTTATCATACATTTCTTCACGGTAGATAAACATGACAATATCGGCGTCTTGCTCAATGCTGTTATGAACGACGATGTTGTTGGCAACGAAGTTGTGCAAGCCGTCAACGGTGAGGTCATAAACCTCTTCCTCTCCATCCGGCTCGATCGCGATGATGTGATCCCAATAGACATCGCTCTGTGCCAGATTGGTAAGGCTTTCTGATTGGACCACGTGCGCTAATCGCGCCACACGAGCACGGCTAAGATTCTGCTTGTACAGAGATGTGCCGCAGTACGCATTACCCAAGCCAGCCTGCATCTGCCGCCCTGTCATGGCTACGGTTTGCATCGCTGGAATAACGATCTGCCGCCAGACTTCACGTGGAATGACATCGCGGTTGGTATTTGCCGGGCGCTGCTCCAAGTAGTCGAGAATTGCTGCTCGATGAGCAATCTTACTTTGACCGACAGCTCCAATACGCTGTAGGAAGCGTACGATCTCATGCCTGCCGTCGACGTTCACGTGAAATTGATCGCGACCTTTGCCCTTTTGCGCAACACGATGAAGCGTGGCATTGATCGACAACCGTAGCAGTAAGGATTGGACATCTTGAGCTAATCGCAGGCTACTTGTAGCATAGTAGATCGTCGGTTGAGAATGGGATCGACTCGCCATCCAAATGCATCCATCAGTTGCCCAGAGGTGGCGAAGGAAGCAGGCAATACCGGCATCTGGTTGAGCAAAGACCTGCTCAGGCACACACTTTTCGTGTGAGCGCAAGCCGAAAACGTTCAGACTATCCATCCACGCCGCAACGGGATTGCAAACGTTGTGCGTCAGCCGCGCAGCAGCTACCAGATATACTTGGAACCAATCGCGTTCCTGGCTGATTCGTGGTGTGACAGCTTCGCCAAATACCTGGGTCGCTAGATCCACGACCGTTTCAGCCAGCGTTATGTCATTGGTGGTGTATTGAATGATATGACGCGGCAATGTACAGCCGTCGCCAATCAAATGTCCGAGTAGAGCTAATTCCGCATCACTCATCGTTGCCTGGGTTGTGCCGGGCAGTTGACGTGGCAGCGCAAGGCGTGTCCCAACATCTAGCTCGTCAAGACGTTTCCAGCCCTGGATTGTCAGGAATTTGTGATTAGCCGTTGCGCGGATCGTGCGGCCCAGCCCTGTGGTCAGGCGATAGACTGGCTTTCGTCCAGTTGCGAAAGCGTTGGTTACGGGATGTGGTTCGAGCTTCCAGGTTTCGGTGTTGAGCGCCAGTACCTTGAAATTGGTCTGACCGACCAGTTGATCGATGCGACGATAGGCTCCCGTTTCAGGCATGTAGATCAACGTGTCGCCCGTCAAGCAGCCCGACTCTCTCAAGTCGGCAAGGACCGGAACGTGACTCGTACGGCCTTCAACTGCGCGCGAAAGCTGCGAGAGCGCCATGACGGGGATATTTAGCTCACGAGCCAGCGCCTTGAGCGATCGTGAGATTTCGGAAACCTCCTGCACGCGGTTATCGTTGCGCTTGCTGCTGCCGCTCATGAGTTGCAGGTAATCGATGATCAGCACTTCGAGGCCATGCTCGGCCTGCAAGCGCCGCGCCTTGGAGCGCACCTCGGTGACGGTGACGCCGGGCGTATCGTCGATGTAGATCGGCGCCGCGGAGAGCTGGCCCATCGCGTCCATCAGCACGGTCAGCTCGTTGGTGCTGATGCGGCCCGTGCGTAATTTCTGCGAATCGATGCCGGTATGCGTCGCCAGCAGGCGCTGCAACAGTTGATCGCGGCCCATCTCAAGCGCGAAGACGCCGACGGGCGTGCGGTGCTGCATCGCCATGTTGAACGCGATCGACATCGCCAGACTCGACTTGCCGACGCCGGGCCGCGCCGCCAGAATCAGCAGGTCCGACTTATGCAGCCCCCCGGTCATGCGATCGAAGTCGATGAAGCCGGTCGGGAGGCCGACCATCTCCGGGCCGCGCTCCTGGACCTCGCTGAGATACTCGTAGTACTGATCGACGACCTGCGCGAGCGGGACAAAGCCTTGCAGGCCGCGCCGCTGCGACACGTTGAACAGCTCTTGCTCGGCGGCGTCCAGCGTCTGCTCGACATCATCGGTTTCGTCGTAGCCGAGCGCCGCGATTTTGCCGCCAGCGCGGATCAGGCGGCGCAGCACAGCGGTACGCTCGACGATCTTGGCGTAGTACTCGACGTGAAAGGCCGTCGGCACCGCGTTCGACAGATCGATCAGGAAGGGCACGCCGCCGATCTGCTCCAGGCGCTCGGTGCGGCGCAGCTCGTCGGCAACCGTCGTCAGGTCGGGCGGGGTGCGGCGATTGTAGCAGTTCAGTTGCGCTTCATAGACCCAGGCGTGCTTCTCGATGTAGAAATGTTCGGGCTGCAACCATGCTGCGATCGGCACAACCGCCTCGCGGTCCAGCAAAATAGCGCCGAGTGTGGCACGTTCGGCTGTTTCATTGTAGGGAAGACTCTTTTCCACAAATTATACTCCGGCACGCTCACAGGCTATCCACAGCTCGTCCACAATAGGTTATAAACGCACAATGTGCCGTGCTTAATGAAAGCACGACACATTGCTGGTCTGCAAGTCTGCGGCCTTACACCGCGATGACAAGTTATTCGGCGCTGGTTTCGTCGACGGTAGCCGTCTCTGCGGCTGGCTGCGCGGCCTCGCCGCCCTCGCCGCCTTCGCCTTCGACCACGACATTGAGCCGCGCTTCGATGCTGCCGGTAAGACGCACGGGCACCGAGTAGACGCCTGCGCGCTTGATCGGATCGCCCAGATCGATCTTGCGGCGGTCGATGTCGATACCAAGCTGCTGCTGAACTTTCTCGGCGATATCGACGTTGGTGATCGAGCCATAGAGCCGATCAAGCTCGCCGACGCGCACCTTGAAGCGCAAGGTCTGGCCGTTGATGCGCTGAGCCAACTGCTCAGACTCGGAGCGCATCTTCTGGTCGCGCTTCTTCTGGGCCTCGGCACGCTCCTGAGCCTGTTTGATCAAGCCTTTGGTTGCCAGCGCGGCGTAGCCTTTGGGCAGCAAATAATTGCGTCCATAGCCGTCGGCAACGTCTTTGATCTCGCCAGCTTTACCGAGATTCGGCACATCTTGTATCAAAACAACTTTCATGAAATCCCCACATCGGCGCTGTGGCCGGTACGCTATCTTTGCGATCTTTAGAGAGTGCGGCGATGGAAACTCGTCAATCAAACGAACGGCTTCCCCGCCGGAAGCCGAACCGTATAATAGCATATTCAACAACTGATCGTCAACGACGACCGCGGCCCTGAATCAAGGGAACAACGGAACAAGGAAACAAGCAAAGAGCAAAGAACCGGTTGCCACGCGGGTGCCCTTTGGGCATGGCACCCGGCCCGGGCGAGGGCCTGCAACTCGAAACTCGAAAGTTTGAACCAATGTTTCCCGCACATGGCCGTGATTCTGCACTCGTGCGGCATGGGAGAACAACGTTATGAATGCTCGACCACGATCGATTGGCCTGGCGCTCGGCGGCGGCGGAGGTAAAGGCTCCGCGCATATCGGTGTATTGACGGCGCTGGAAGCGCTGCATGTTCCGATCGATGTGATCGCCGGGACGAGCATCGGCGGCCTGGTGGGAGCGCTGTATGCCGTGGGCTACCGGCCCTACCAGATCGAGCAATGGTTTCAGCGGGCGACGATGCGCCGGATTCTGGATCGTGATCCGACCAACGGCGGCTTTATCGGCACGCGCAAGATCGAGGCGCTGCTGCGCGAGGCGTTTGGCGGGCGCACCTTCGCCGACGCGACGCTTCCGCTGGCGCTGGTTGCGGTGGATATTGGGCGCGGCACGGAGGTCATCTTGCGCGATGGCCCGCTCGTCGATGCGGTGCTGGCCTCGACGGCCATTCCCGGCCTGTTTCCGCCGGTCCTTCGCGACACGCGGGTGCTGGTTGACGGGGGCGTGCTCAACAATGTGCCGGTCGATGTTGCGCAGATGCTCGGCGCTGACCGGGTGATCGCCGTCGACCTGGGGCTGGTATCAGGAGAGTTCGTGTATGGACAGACGGGAGAGCCGCCGATCGCGATGTGGTCGCCGCGCCGCTGGGTGCCACGGAGCCAGATGGCGCTGGCTGAGCGGGCGCTGGCGCTGATGATGGCGCAGATCACCGAGCGGCGGCTGGCGCAAACTCCGCCCACCGTGCTGCTGCGCCCGGTTGTTTCGCGCTTGTTTCCGCTGGACTTTACCCGCACGGTAGAAGGCCGGATGTGCGGCGAGCGGGCCGCGTTCAAGCAGCGCGCGGCACTGGAGGCCATACGTGATTGGCGGCTAGCGACCGAGTCGACGTGAAGCGCATCGGGCTTGTATGAGCGCGCGGCGACGTTGGAGTCGAAATCTATACTCACGAAAACATAAATAACTTAACAATAACAACTAGACAGAATGCGATGGGGGCTAGGCGATACCAGGACGAACGGAGGATTTTCAAAAAAGTAACGGTGTTTTATAACACGAAACTGAGACGAATCTGAGAGTTGCATTATTTTTTGCGTTGTGATACACTTCGGCCCAACGTGACCTCGGCCTTGTGCCCGATAGCCAGTAACCTTGCCGTTGAAAGGCATAAGCGTTTCGTTTAGCCAAGTTGCTGAACGAATAAGGAGAGAAGCAACTATGTCGAGTCCTGCTGACTTGCCCGGACGCACGTCGCAAACGCACGACTTGAGCGATCTACAACAGCGCGTTCAACAAGAAGCCTCTCATTGCGAGACCTCCTCACTTCTAAAGCAATTTCTGACTGGCGGTAGCACAGCATTGCGCTCGATCCCGCATCGCTACCTGCGTCACGGCTTTATTGCGCTTTCCATTCCGGCTGCGTTACTCGCAGGCACCGTGATTCCTGCGGCTCAGCAATCCTCATCGACCATTACGCCAGTTGCCGCAGCATATGCGGTCCAGAGCAGCTTAGGCGCGTTCCAGGGCGACGCTGCCGTTGCCGCAGAGGCAACCGCCGACGAGTTTGTTTTTACCGATACCGCGTCGGCTCTGGCAGCGCCCGTCAACACCCGCTACGCGCCTGTCGCGGTGGATGTCGCCAATCTACGCAGCGGCCCCGGCATTAAGTATAATCGGATCGGCAAGCTGACGGAAGGCCAGACCGTGCGCCTGCTGGGTCGTAACGGCGAGTGGTACAAGATCGAAACCAAGAACGGCACGACTGGCTGGCTACACGGCGAGCTGGTGAACGTCAGCAGCGCCGCCGCAAACTCGCTGATGACGGTCAAAGCTAGCGCTGTTCCGGCCAAGGCCCGCGTCGGCACAACCACCGACTCAAATGTTAATCTGCGCAGCGGCCCCAGCACTGGATATAAAGTCGTCACCCAGTTGCCTGCCGGGATCAAGCTCGAAGTGCTCGGCCAGCAGGACGGCTGGTATCGCGTCGCAACGCCCAAGGGCACGGTCGGCTGGATCACCGACGATTTCTTCAAACTCGGTCAGGCGAGCGTCGCGCCCGCCAAAGCATCCTCGAACGGCGCGATCCTGGCGCGGGTTGGCGAAAACCGGGTGAACCTGCGCAAAGGCCCGAACACGCGCTTCGGTAGCTTCGGCAAGATGGCCGAGGGCACGCAGATCGAGGTGCTGGCGCGCAACGGCAACTGGCTCAAGGTCCGCTCGCCGCGCGGCACGGTCGGCTGGATCGCCAAGGATCTGGTCGAGATCACCGCGGGCAGCATCGAGAATGTGCCGATCACCAAGGATGTGCCCGCGCTGCCGAAGCCACAGGTTCAGCCGCAGACTCCGGCTGCTCCCGCAGCGCCGAGCGTGGCTGCCTCCGGCGACGCCGCCGGCATCGCGATGCGCTACGTCGGCGCGCGCTATGTCTATGGCGGCGCCAGCCCGCGCGGCTTCGATTGCTCCGGCCTGACGAGCTACGTGTACCGCCAGCTTGGCGTGAATCTGCCCCACAAAGCGAGCATGCAGTTCAGCACGCGCTACGGCCAGCGCGTCGGCTTCGGCGATCTGGCACCGGGCGATCTGGTCTTCTTCGCGAATACCGCCGGTCCTGGCATTACGCATGTGGCGCTCTACACCGGCAACGGCATGATGGTTTCGGCTAGCACGCCGCGCATGGGCGTGCAGTACGTCAGCATCCACAGCCGCTACTGGCGGAGCCACTTCGCAGGCGCGATCCGTCCGTACCGCTAGCCAATTCCAACCTTGACGGATCTTTCAGCGCCGGGGGGCATATGCCCTTCGGCGCTTTGCCATGCGCTATGTCGTCCGCGATGAGGGTTTGTCGTTTCGGCAGCGGAGTTGTACAATGGCCGCGCAACACACGCCTGAGGAGGCAGCATGAAAGGTTTGGTCCTGAGCGGCGGTAAAGGCACGCGCTTGTACCCGCTCACCTATACAAAAGCAAAACAACTGATCCCCGTCGCCAATAAACCGGTGCTCTTTCGGGTGATCGAGGCGATCCGCAACGCCGGAATTACCGAGATCGGCATCGTCGTCGGCGATACGGCGGCAGAGGTCAAAGAGGCGGTGGGCCGTGGCGGGCGCTGGGGCGTGAATATCACATACATCCACCAGAGCGCTCCCGCCGGTCTGGCGCACGCGGTCAAAGAAAGCCGCGAGTTCCTGGGCGACGATCGCTTCGTAATGTTTTTGGGCGACAACTGCATTGAAGGCGGGATCTCGTCGCTGATCGAGCAGTTTGGCCGCAGCGATTGGAACTGCCAGATCGTGCTGACGCACGTCAACGATCCCTCGCAGTTCGGCGTGGCCGAGCTTGACGAAGAGGGCCGGATCATCCAACTGGTCGAAAAGCCCAAGGAGCCAAAATCGGATCTGGCGCTGGTCGGCATCTATATGTTCGATAGCCACATCTGGGAGGCGATCGAGCATATCAAGCCCTCGTGGCGCGGCGAGCTAGAGATCACCGACGCGATCCAATATCTGGTCGATCACAACTACCGCGTCTTCCCGTACATCCATCGCGGCTGGTGGATCGATACCGGCAAGAAGATGGACATGCTCGACGCCAACCGGCTGGTGCTGGAGGAGATCGAGCATAAGATCGAGGGCTTTGTCGATCGAGATTCGCAGATCACCGGCAAGGTGACGGTCGAAAAAGGCGCTGAGGTGATCAACAGTGTGATCCGTGGCCCGGCGATCATCGGCGAGCATACGCGGATTGTGAACGCCTATATCGGCCCGTTCACGGCGATCTACCATCACTCGAACGTCGAGGATAGCGAGATCGAGCACTCGATCGTGCTGGAAAACTCGTCGATCAAGAGCATTCCGCACCGCATCGAGGATAGCCTGATCGGGCGCAATGTCAAGATCCACCGCTCGCCGATCAAGCCCAAAGCCTACAAGCTGATGCTCGGCGATAACTCCGACGTGGGCATTTTGTAAATATTTCCCTCTGAAGCAGGTTGATCCCCTCGCTGGCGGCTGCGCTGGCGGGGGATGTGTTGTGCTGCGGATCTAAGGACCGAATTTGGGGTCCGGCACCGTTTTTGCTACAATAGCTTGCACTCGCCGCAGGGACCGGTCAGCGTGATCGGTCTCCATTTGTGATTGGTGTGGGCTGATGGAGTTGACCGACATTCTTCAGCGCTTGGCCGCGCACGCGCCGCTCGCCGAACTTGCTACGACCATTCGCGAGCAGCCAGCCCCAGATCTGCGCGTCGCTCCGCTGATTGGCGCTGCGCGTCCTCCGATGATCGCGCTGCTGGCGCGTCGGCTGCGGGTACCGCTGCTGATTGTCGCGGCACGATTGGAGCAGGCCGCGCGGCTGCGTGAGGATCTGTGCCAGTGGCTCGACGACGAGCAGGTCTTGCTCTTTCCCGCCGCCGACGCGCTGCCCTACGAGCATATGTCGGTGGGCGACGAGGTGATCGCCGAGCGGCTGCGGGTCTTGCAGGTGCTCCGCGCGTGGCGGTCGAGCGCCACCGATCCCGAAGCTACCGCGCCCGTGATCGTCGCGCCGGTCAAGGCGCTGATGCAGCCGACGCTCACGCCTGAGACGCTGGAGTCCGCGATTCGCACGCTGGTCGTCGATCGGCGGGTCGAGCCGCGCGAGCTGCTGGAGCACTGGACCGCGCTGGGCTATACCAGCGTCGCCGCCGTGGAAGCGCCGGGCGAGCTGAGCAGCCGGGGCGGCATCATCGACATCTATCCCCACACCGAGAGTTCGCCGCTGCGCATCGAGTTCTTCGGCGACGAGATCAGCAGCATCCGTCGCTTCGATCCGCTGACCCAGCGCTCGGAGCGCGGGCGGTCGCGGGCAGTTGATGTGCTGCCGCCGCATGAGATTCCGTTCTGGCAGAAGGAGGTCGCGCTGGCGCGACTCGCCGCGCTGCCGATCGACGAGCTGCGGCCTGAGGTGCGCAGCGAGTGGCATGCCAACGTCGAGCGGCTGGAGCGTGTCGAGCGCTTCGAGGGCCGCGCCTTCTACGCGCCGCTCTTCTTCGACGCGCCGCTGCCGTCGCTGGCGCTGCATCTGCCCGCTGGTGTGCCGATCCTCTGCTCGGAGATGCGCGAGGTGGCGCAGGTTGCCGCCGAGCTGCACCATCAGGCGGCTGAGGCCTGCAACTCGCTGTTTGAGGCACGCGAGATCCCGCTGGACTTTCCCCGGCCCTATCTGCTGTGGGACGAGATCCGCCAGCAGAGCGCGGGGCATCCGCTGCTCGATCTGACCAGCCAGCCCGCCGACGATGCGCTGCACTATGATGGCGGCGCGACCTTCGCCGTCGATGATACGCTGTTCACGCCAGCCGAGCGCTTCGGCGGGCAGATCTCGCGCGCCTTTGACGACATCACCCGGCGGATTGAAGCGGGCGGGCAGGTGGTGATCGTCTCGCCGCAGGCCGGACGCATGCACGAGATCGGGGCGGAGCGCGGGCTGATCGCCGCCGAGGCCGCCGAGCCGACCGGTGGCAATCGGGCCGGGCTCAGCGTGATCCACGGCACGATCGGTGAGGGCTGGGATAGCCGCGACCTGCGGCTCACGCTCTACACCGACAACGAGATCTTCGGCTTCCAGCCCCGGCGTCCGATCGTCACCAGGCGCAAACGCCAGCAGCGCGAGATCGACCGGCAGGCGTTTTTGCAGACGCTCAAGCCCGGCGATCACGTGGTGCATGTCGAGCACGGCATCGCGATCTACGAGGGCCTCAGGCGGATCAATGTCGAGGCCGTCGAGCGCGAGTACCTGCATCTGCGCTACGCCGCGGGCGACGCCGTGTACGTGCCCGTCGACCAGATCGATCGCGTCTCGAAGTACATCGGCTCGGCGGAGTCGACGCCCGCGCTGTCGCGGCTGGGCACTGCCGACTGGGAGCGCGTCAAGCGCCGCGTCAAAGCGTCGGTCGAGGAGTTGGCGCGCGAGCTGCTGGATCTCTACGCCGCCCGCCAGCTTGCCGAGCGGCCAGGCTACGGCCCCGATACGCAGTGGCAGTACGAGCTGGAAGACGCCTTTCCGTTTGTCGAGACTGACGATCAGCTCCAGGCGATCGGCGATGTCAAGCACGATCTTGAGACGGATAGCCCGATGGATCGGCTGATCTGCGGCGACGTGGGCTACGGCAAGACC
>DASUTC010000271.1 GCA_036374795.1 Herpetosiphonaceae bacterium | reverse complement strand
GATCGAGCATCGCCGGCTCGATTCCCAGCGCGCGCGTCTTCGCTGCGAACTGCTCGTAGAACTTCGGTCCGAGCTGCTGCTGCAGCGTGCGGCCTTCGGGCTGCATTGCCAGCTCCAGGGCGGCCTGTTGCATCTGCTGGGGATCGAGATCGTCCATGTCCAGCTCCATGATCAGCGCGTCGGCATCTGCATAGGCGGAGTCGATGGCCGCAGGCAGCTTCTCGCTTTCCTTCAGCAGGTGCATGGAGCCGAGCAGATAGACCTTGTTGGTCTTGCCCTGCAGCGACCACAGCATGTGATGCTGCTGATCGGCCGCGTGCGCTGCCGTTGAGCAAATGAATAGCGCGATGCACGCGTACGCGTGCCGGAGAAAGTGGGTGGACATGATTTCCTGCGTGACTTACGCGACTACGGACTGCGCGTAGCTCTCGAGCCAGCAAACTTCCGTCTGGATTGCGCCGTCCGGCATGAGCTCCAGCATACGATAACCGGGCGGACGATTGTCGATGGCGAAGTCGGCGCTGCCGGGCAGGAACTGGGCGCAGGTTGCTGGCGTCGCCATGAAGCGCACGCCGTGCACGAAGCTGTCGAGCGACTGATGCACGTGACCCCAGAGCACGCCGCGCACATTGGAGTGTTCGCGCACCAGCGCCATGAATTCCGCGGAGTCTGTGAGGCCCACCTGGTCGAGCCAGTCGCTGCGCATCGCGATCGGCTGATGGTGCAAGCAGAGCAACACGTGCTGGTTGCGGTTGGCGCGCAGCACTTCACGCAGCTTCTTCAGCTGCTCGGCGCCGATCTCGCCGCCGGCGCTGTTGGCGAGCCACGAATCGAGCATCACGACCAGCCAGCGGCCGAACTGCCGGTGGCGGCAAACTTCGAACGGCGCGCTGTTGAGCGCGGCGTGCATGTGGTCGGGCAGGTCGTGATTGCCGGGCAGACACAGCACCGGAACCTGTGAGGCGCCGAAGATGTGCCGGATCCAGCGGTAGCCCTCCGGGTCGTCCTGCACCAGATCGCCGGTCAGCAGGATGCCGTCCGGCCGGCTGCAGCGCCGCTGAGCATCCGCGATCGCCGCCTGCAAAGCAGGCAGCGTCGCCACGCCGCGCAAACGGCCGGCGGCGTCACCAAACAGGTGCAT
>DASUTC010000270.1 GCA_036374795.1 Herpetosiphonaceae bacterium | reverse complement strand
ATCGCCGTCGTCGGTCAGGAGGATCAGGCCCTCGCTATCCGCGTCGAGCCGCCCAACCGGAAACAGGCGGCGGTCGCTTGGCACCAGCCCGACGACGGTCGGACGATCGTGGGTATCCTGCGCGGTCGAGATCACGCCAACCGGCTTATGCACCATCAGGTAGCGATATGGATCGCTCGGCTTGCGCATCTCGACAAGCTGGCCGTCGACGGCGATCACATCGGCCTCAGGATCGACCCGCGCGCCAAGCTCACGCACGACACGACCGTTGACCGTGACTCGCCCGGCCATGATCATATCTTCGGCTGGTCGCAACGCGGCTACGCCCGCTTTTGCTAATACTTTGTGTAATCGTTCAAGCATATCAACAGATCATCTCGTGCAACGTCGCGTAACCTTTTCGTCCCCTTTCGATGTCAGATCGGAACGTCATCCTGGGGGAAGCCTGGTTCGCGGTGCCTGGCCCTACGTGTGCGCGCCCTCGACTGAGGGCGTACCCGTGCGCCGTCCGGCCTGGGGCTTGGGGAGTCCCCCAACATTCCCCACCTTGATGCAGAATCGGCTGTTTTCCACAGATGCGCCCTGATTCTGCACCTGGAATTAGGTTGCTACCTAAGCAAGACTCGCGCCGTGACGGTCTATACGTTCTCTGCGGCAAGAATAGGGCCACGCGCAAGGACAATATCAGGCTATCATACCATGTCGTCGTAGGGCGTGTCGCGCTCGCTGTCACACGGATCGTGTATGATCGTGGTAGGGAGGAACATGATCATGAGCCAGAGCTTGATTCATCTGGGAACGTCGGGCTGGAGCTATGACGATTGGGTCGGGCCGTTCTATCCCACGGGCACGACCACCGCCCGGTATCTCGCGGTCTATGCGCAGCAGTTCAACACCGTCGAGATCGATGCGACCTTCTACCGCTCGCCCAGCCTGACGATGATTAAAGCGTGGCGCGAGCGCACGCCCGCCGATTTTGTGTTTGCCGCGAAAGTGCCGCGCTCGATCACCCACGACCGCGAGCTGGTCGATGTCGAGGCCGATGTGCAGGCATTCGCCGAGATCATGCGAAAATTAGGCGATAAATGCGGCCCGCTCCTGTTTCAGTTTGCGCCATCGTTTACCGCCGAGCATTTCGCCGATCTGGCCGCGCTGCTGCCCGCGCTGCCCTCGGATCTGCGCTGGGCGGTGGAGCTACGGCATAAGAGCTGGCTATCAGAGCCGCTCTACGATCTGCTGCGCGCGCATAACGTGGCGCTGGCGCATGTCGATCTGCCGTGGATGCCACGGACCACGCCGGTTACGGCGGATTTCGGGTATATCCGCTGGCTCGGCGATCGGCGAATGATCGCCGATGACTTTAGCTATGTGCGGCCTGAACTTGAGCGCGCCGCCGATCTTGACTGGTGGGCACGTCAGATCGGGCGGATGCTTGAGCGCGGCCTGCATGTGTTTGCCTATGCCAACAACCACTATCAGGGACACTCGCCGGCGACGATTCGCGCGATGCAGGCGCGGCTGCATCTGCCGGTGAGCGCGCCCCAGGAGTCGCTTGAACAGTCGCAGCTCTTCTGAGCCGTTCTGTGCAACAATTTGTGCCCGGCAGCGTCATAGCAGCAGATTGGAACCAAGGAGTTAACGCTATGCTCTGCACAAAATGCGATACCCCCAATGACGAAAATGCGCGCTTTTGTCGAATCTGTGGTACGACATTCTCTGCTCGCGCGGCTCAGCCTGCCGCTCCGCAGCCGACGTACACGTTCACCAACGCACCGATGACTGGCCCGATCTGTTCATCATGTGTGAGAGCCAATCCAGCGGGCGCGCGCTTTTGCGTCTACTGTGCCTCCCCGCTGAGTCAGCCCGCCGCGATGCCGTACTCTGTGCCGACGATGCAGCCCGCGATGGCGCAGGGCATGACGACGAACGTCGTAGTCAACTACACGCCGCCACAGCCGTTGAGCGTTATCCTTGACAGCAGCACCAACCTATTGCTGCGCGCGATCTGGTTCTTCCTGATCGGCTGGTGGCTTGGCCTGGTCTGGACGATCTTCGCCTGGCTCTTCAATCTGACGCTGATTGGGCTGCCGGTGGGCCTTATGATGTTGAACGCGATCCCGCAGGTAACAACGTTACATCATCAGCCCGGACGCCAGCCCTATCGTTATGCGCGCCCGATGAGTCCTCAGCAGCCATTGGCGCTGCGCGCGATCTGGTTCGTGCTGATCGGCTGGTGGGCCTCGCTGGTCTGGTCAATTATTGCCTGGGCGTTCTCGCTGACATTCATCTTGATGCCGATCTCGTTCTGGATGTGGAACCGCATTCCGACGATCACGACGCTCGCGGCAGAACACTAGAACCCGGTACAGCACAAGCGAAAGGGAGCCTGCACGCTCGCAGGCTCCTTGTTGTATTGGCAGCAACGCTCCGTATCGAGCACGAGGCATCCCGATCTTGGATGCGGCATGTGTAACGAGATCTCTCCGGCCCGTTAACGAGTCGCTACGCACAACAGGGCATCGTTGATGTAGCCTAAACAGGCACAGAATCTCCACCAGCACAGTTCAGATGATGTGGTTTCGCTCTTTCTCAGGTTTGGCGTTCAAACGATGACAAAGCCACGCGCATGTATCGATAGCATCGGGCGTACGGATGAGCCGAAGATCTAGTGTGGCGGTACGGCTCGACGAAGATGCCGCATGGCGGCTCGATGATATGTCGGTACGATCCAACAGATTGGACGTGCTACCAGTATGAACTGGCGCATAAGAATGTCAGTCCGCGCACTTGTGATCCGCATTGCTCTGGTCCTCTTGCTGACAGGCTGTAGTCAACAGCTCGTCCCGGCAAGCAACACGCCAGAGTCATCACCTCATGGTTCGGCAACTATGGAACCAGTACCAGTATTTCGTGATCCGGCACAGCCGGTCGACGTGGCGCTTGGGCAGGTGTTCACAATCAGGCTTGAGTCCAACCCAAGCACCGGCTACCAGTGGCAGCTAGCCCAGCCGGTAGACGAGTCGATCGTGAAGCTAGAGGGGTCGGAGTACCAGCCGCCAGCTACCGTGCTGCCCGGAGCAGGCGGCACAGAGGCGTGGACATTCCGCGCGGTTGGTCAGGGCGAAACCTCGATCGCCTTGAAGTATATCCGGCCCTGGGAAAAAGAAACGCCGCCTGCCGAGCAACAGACCTTTGCTGTTGTTGTTCACCAGTAAGACATAAAGGAGGTGCCGATTCTAACCTCTCGTGAGCTGATGGCTTAAGCTTCGGCAACATACAAGGAGGTATGTTATGGTCGTCCAAGACGTCGCAGCTCAAAAAGACCTTCGCATAGAACCAACGCCGCTCCCCTCGCCAGCGTTCACGCCCGTCTTCAATGCAAAGATCGAGGTGCCGGAAACCGGCGCAGTTGTCGGCACGGGCTGGCTGCCCCCGGTTCCCGATATGCGGGACTATACGACGGAGCAGCCGGAGATTGCCAAGATTCAACAGGCGCTAAAGATCGCGCCGATGATGCGGGGCAATCTGGCTACCTTGCCGACGATCGTCGATCTGCGCCAGTGGTGCTCTCCGATCGAAAACCAGGGCAGGCTCGGCTCATGCACCGCTCATGCGGCGGTCGGGATCGTCGAGTACTTCGAGCGCCGCGCCTTTGGAAAGCACCTGGACGGCTCGCGGCTCTTTGTGTACAAGACGACGCGCAACCTGATGGGCGTCGCAGGTGATACCGGAAGCTGGCTGCGCTACACGATGGGCGCGCTGCGGCTGTGCGGCGTGCCGCCGGAAAAATACTGGCCCTATACCGATCGCACACAGCCCGGCCCGAGTCACGAGCGGACCTTTGACGAGGAGCCGTCGTCGTTCGTCTATGCACTGGCCGAAAACTACGAGTGCCTGAGGTATTTTGCCCACGATCCGCTGGGCCAGAACCTCCAACCGGCGGCGGTGCTTGAAAGCGTGAAGCGCTATCTCGCCGCAGGAATCCCCTCGATGTTCGGCTTCTTCGGCTTCCCGTCGTTCGGCGCTGCGGATGTCACGGGTGGCTTCCCCTATCCGGGTCCGAGCGAGCGCGCCATCTGGGGCCATGCGGTCGCTGCGGTTGGCTACGACGATACCCTCGTGATCACGAACACGCAGCACAACATTAAAACCAAGGGCGCGCTCCTGCTGCGCAATTCCTGGGGCACCACCTGGGGCGATCACGGCTACGGGTGGCTGCCGTATGACTACGTGTTGAATCGACTGGCGATCGATTTCTGGTCGATGCTGGCGATGGAGTATGTGAACACGGGCGAGTTCGGGCTAGACTAGATCGCGGCGCTGTATGCGACGAGCCGCTAAAGCGTCTGCGGCAAGGAGGTCTGACGCCTTCGCCGTGGGCACCTGAGTAAAAAGGCGGCGTAATCACTGCCAGGGCGACGCAATAGTCAGCCCTGGCAGTGGCTATGTCCTAGCGCCTGATCAGCGTGCCCGCGTCGATCGCCTCGCCGTACAGCGCGCGCCGCAGGGCCGTCGGCTCCACGCCAATCAGCAGCACGTCCAGCCCTGGCACCGACTGTACCAGGCTCCACATCTGCGCGACCTTGGCGGCCATGCCGCCGGTGACATCAGTGCCGTGCGACGCGCCCGTCTGCTCCAGCACCGTCTCGATGTTGGCAGCGCTAATCTGCGCGATCCGCACGGCGGTGGGATCATGGCGGGGATCGGCGGTGTAGACTCCGGCCTCGCCGACCAGCACGATCCGTCGGGGCTGGATCTGAGGCGCGAGATAGGCGAAGAGCTGCTCGGTTGAAATAATCGCCGCGCCCTGAAGACGATCCAGCACCACATCGCCGTACACCACGGGCACGATCCCCACGTCCAGCAGCCGCTCAATCACCGGCAGCGCCAGCTCGCGCAGCGTGCCGCCCTCCGCGCTCGCCGATGCTAGCGGCTGTACGCCTACGGCGCTGACTCCGGCCTCCAGCAGCGCGGCAACGACGATCCGGTTGAGGCGGCCCATCGCGTCGGCAACGCGCGCCACGCCCTGCCAGCCCAGGGCATCATGGACGCCATGCTGCGTGCCGTACTGCTGCGCCCAGTAATGCCCGAACGAGCCGCCGCCGTGGCCGATCAAGAGCCGCAGCTCGGGCTGCTCCCGCAGTGTGGCCGCGATCGTCGTCGCGACGGTGTGCAGCGTGGCGGTGTCGAGTGCTTCGGGCTGCGTCTTGTCGGTAAGGATCGAGCCGCCCAGCTTGATGAACATGCATGTTGTACTCATATTTGAAGATCCAGCCGTATCGTTAAGCATGTTTTTCAGTTTCTTTAAGTGAATCCTTCGTTTCTCGTGCGGGCTCGAGGAGCCTGTGCGGGAACCAGCCGATTCTGCATCGGAACGGGGAATACTTGGGGGACGCCCGCGCCGGGTATCATGTGGGGCGCCATGCCCAGAGGGCACCCGACATGACACCCGCATGACACCCGCATGACACTCGCCCCGGCCTGATGGCACACTACGGAAGGCCCTTGATGTATTCGTTGCTCCGAATGAGGTTGCTATGCTGCACCCCCTCCCTACCCTGGCTGGCATGAGCATTCAGGCATCGGCCAGCTCTCGTCCTATCCACCAGCATACCGCATTCCCCATGAAGGCCGAGCTGTGTAGCCGTGTCCTGATCGTCGACGATCACAGTCTCTTCCGCCGGGTTGTGCGCGATGTCCTCGATGAACATCCGCAGCTTGCCGTCGTTGGCGAGGCGGCAAACGGCACCGGCGCGCTTTCGTTGGCGCTTGAGCTGGTGCCCGACATTGTTGTGCTGGACATGAACCTGCCGGACATCGATGGTATCACAGTCACGCGACAGCTGGTGCAGGCGCTACCTCAAACGCGCGTGGTGATCCTCACGATCGCCGCGAACGACGATCTAATCGTCGCGGCGGTGCGGGCGGGCGCCTTTGGCTTCTTGACTAAGGACATCGAGCCGGATGCACTGGTACGCGCGATTGCGGGTGTGATCGATGGGCAAATCGCGATGTCGCGGCAGACAGCGGCGCGGGCGCTGTTTCATTTTCAGCGCGCCAGCCACGCCGAGGCTTCGCCGGTTGCCAGCTTGACGGATCGTGAGATCGAGGTGATGGATCTGCTCGCTGAGGGCGCGACCGACCGACAGATCGCCGATCGGCTGGTCATTGCCGAGTCGACGGCCAAAAAGCATGTGCAGCATATTCTGCGCAAGCTCCAGGCGCGCAACCGGGCTGAGGCGGTCGCAAAATACCGCCAGGATCGAGCGCGGCTGCGCTAGCGCGCTGGCGGCTGTGGATCTTCGCCAGGAATGCCTTTTAGCAGGGCAGGTCGGTATGACCAGACCGCAAGCGTTGCACCTGATAGCGAATCGTCGGCAGCATGGCGATCTTTTCCAGCGCCGAAAGATGCGCGCGTCTCGTAAATACGTCGAAGTCATTGGCGACGATCTTGCGCAGAATGCCACGGTAGAGCAGCGCTGCGGCGGCGACCGCCATCTGCCCATCGTGGTCGAGCAGCGCAATGCCGGGCCAGCTCATGTGGTACAACTGCCCGGCGCGCTCGATCTCGTAGCGCATCAGCGCCCGAAAGCGGTCATCGCGCACGCCGTCGAGGATCTCCGCCTCGCTGAGGCCAAAGCGCCGCAGGTCCTCCAGCGGCAGATAAATTCTGCCGCGCCGCGCATCCTCGCCAATATCGCGCAGAATGTTCGTGAGCTGGAGCGCGATGCCCAGCCGAATCGCATAGACCTCGGCTCCGGGCGCGAACCCGATAATCCGCATCGAGAGCAGGCCCACCACGGACGCGACGCGGTAGCAGTAGACCCACAGCTCGGCGAACGTCTCATAGCGCTGGATCGAAAGATCCATCGCGACGCCGGCCAGCAGCTCGTTCGCCAGATCGCAGGGCAACTGGTAGCGCTCGCAGGTATCGGCCCAGGCCAGCAGCACCGGCTGGTCGTGGGGCGGGATCGGGTGCTGGACGTTGGCGACCCACTGCGCCAGCGCGCTGGCAGCATCGACATTGGTGTCGACTGCGTCGTCCGAGGTGCGGCAGAAGGCATACAGCGCCTCCATCGCCCGGCGCTTGGGCTGTGGTAAGAGGCGCGACGCCAGGAAAAAGCTTTTGGAGTGAACGCGGGTGAGCGCTCGGCACGCGCGATAGGCGGCGGCGAGCGAGGAGGCCGTTCGCGGCGTCGGGTGGCGGTGGTAGTGTGCGGTTCTCGGCAGGGCTGCCAGGTAGTAGTGCGCCGGATAGATTGTTAGCCGTGCTTCTTTTGGTGCTTCCATACAACCTGCTTTCTCCCTGAGATGATCCTCACGTCGATCTGAGCCAAACAGAGCGCAAAGACCTTCAGATCGGATCGTCAGCTACCACTGCGCCTGGTGGTCAACACCGCCCCGATTTGCTCGGCAGCCGCCACGCCATTGCCATCCAGAAAGTGAATAGCTTGCTCCTCCAGCGAAGAATCGGCAGCTCCCCTGCCGCCAATGAAGATTAAGGTCTGTGGATGCGCCTGCTGAATCTGCCGCGCCATCTGTACCGCGTGATCGGCGGTGGTCGGCGTGGTCGTCGAAATACAGACAATCTCAGGATGGACATGCGCCATCGCTTGTTGCAGCGCCTCGATCGGCACGTCCGCTCCCAGAAAGACGACTTTGTAGTTGCGCCTTACCAGGAATAGTGCCAGCAGCAGCAGGCCGAGATCGTGCTGCTCGCCCGGCGCGCACGCGGCGATGATCGTGGCGCGTCCCTCGGACACGTCGTAGATATTCAGCAGCGCGAGGAGCTTGCGGCGCAAAAACTGGCTTGAGAAGTGCTCCTGCGCGACCGAGGCCGTGCCCACATGCCACATCTCGCCGATGTCGACCAGCGTCGGCTGGATGATGTTGATGCAGGCATGGTCGAGCGGGTACAGCGCGAAGGCCTCGCTTAAGACGAGGTCCGCGGCGGGCGCGTCGAACTGCAAGAGCGCATTGCGCAAGTCCAGGCGTAGCGCCTCGAACGAGCGCGGCTGATCGCTGACCAGCGGTGTTGCCGTCTCCGTCTCCAGCAACGCAATCGCCTGGCTGATCGTCAGGCCCTCGCTGGTCCGATCGCGCAGCCAGCGAATCGTCGCGATATCGCGATCCGAGTAGAGCCGCTGCCCGCCCTCGGCCCGCTGCGGGTGGGGTAGGCCGTAGCGCCGCTCCCAGGCGCGGAAGGTATCGGCGGGCACGCCCGTTTCACTCACCACCAGTTTTGTGTTATATAACGGTGTGGTCGGATAGTTTTGCAAAAAACGCGAGGAGTTAGCCATGTCGATCTGCTCCTTATGGTTTTAGTATAGCATTCGACCAGTGTGTGTCAATGCTTTGCAAATAGTTTGTCGAAGATCTCTGGCAGACGAGCCATGCTATAATGGAGGCGTATGCCGCGCAACGGGCGCGGCAGGACATGAGCCAATGCTGCTGCAAGGATGGCTGACCACATGAACGGATTTTTCGCAACGTTTTTTCAGTTGCTCTTTAATGCGCTCTATATCGCAATTATTGGCCGAATTTTGCTCAGCTTCATCGATCAGAGCGGCCAGATGCGCATTAGCCAGATTTTGTACGAGATTACGGAGCCGATCTTAGCGCCGCTACGCCGCATTATTCCCTCGGTCGGCTTCATCGATTTCAGCCCAATGGTGGCGATTTTACTTCTGAGCGTGCTGCGCGGCTTAGTGCTGAGCGCATTCTAGTGTAGAATCACGGCATGAGGCCGATGTGGCCCATGCTCCGGCAACCATCTGCTCTACGAGGAGAAACACGTTTTCGTGCGACAACGAGCTTTTTTGATTGCCGCCGTCTTAATCGGCGGCATTTGTTCGCTTGGGATCGAGCTAACCGCGTCGCGGCTGCTCCAGCCGTTCTTCGGCTCGTCGCAGTTGATCTGGGCCAATGTGATCGGCCTGACGCTGATCTATCTCACGATCGGGTATCGCCTGGGTGGTCGGCTGGCCGATCGCCGACCCGATCAATCGGTGCTGGCGCTGATCTTACTGGCGGCAGGGCTGAGCACTGCGCCGATCCCGCTGCTGGCCCGTCCGATCCTGGCCTGGTCCGCGTCGGCGTTTACCACGTTTTCGGTTGGCGTCTTCTTCGGCTCGTTCTTTGGCGTGCTGATCCTGTTTTCAATCCCGATCATCCTGCTGGGCATGGTTTCGCCGTTCGCGATCCGGCTGAGCATGCAGGATGTGAAAACTGCGGGCAGTACGGCTGGCTCGCTGTACGCGCTCTCGACGATCGGCTCGATCGCTGGCACGTTTCTGCCGGTGCTGCTGCTGATCCCGACGATCGGGACGAATCTCACGTTTTACGTCTTTGCGCTGACGCTGGTCGTGCTGGGCGCGCTCGGTATGCGGCGGCGCGTGGCGCTGGTGGCGATTCCGGCGGTGATCCTGCTGGCGATCATGCAGCTTGGCCTGCGCGGCATTCGCGAGCCGTTCTGTCGCGGCTGTACGTCGCTCTTCGAGACGGAGAGCACCTACAACTATATTCAGGTGGCCGAAAATAATTACGGTCCCGGCGGATCGCAGCAGATCGGCCTGATCTTGAACGAGGGCCAGGCGATCCATTCGATCTACAACACGCGCTACTCCGAAACCAAGAATCCCGCCGATCTGCTGACGAACGGCCCGTGGGATTTTTTCAACGTCGCGCCGTACGTCTATGCCAATCGCGCCAAAGCCGATGTCGATAGCCTGCTGATGATCGGCTCGGCGGCGGGCACGATCCCGAAGCAGTTTGTGGCGTTCTACGGCAAGGATGTGCGGATCGACGCCGTGGAGATCGACCCCGAGATCGTCAAGGTCGGGCGCAGGTATTTCGAGATGGAAGACGAGTCGCTGCCGAACTATAACGTCTATACCGAGGATGGACGAGTCTTTCTCAATCGCACGCGCGAAACCTACGACGTGATCGGCATGGACGCCTATCACCAGCCGTACATTCCGTTCCACCTGACGACCCGCGAGTTCTTTCAGGAGGTCGACGCGCATCTGTCGCCCGATGGCGTGGCGGTGGTCAACGCGGGCAAGCCCGGCACCGACTATCGGCTGGTCCATGCGCTCGCCAGCACGATGCTCTCGGTCTTTCCGCAGGTCTTTATCCTCGACGTGCCCTCGTTCGGCAACAGCATCGTGATCGGCGTGAAGCAGCCGGTCGGCGACGGCGTGACGAACTTCACGGCGAATATGCAGCGTATGGACGATGCCGTGCTGCGCTTTGTGATGGAGCAGGCGCTGGATGGCTCCGCGCCGCCCAAGCTGCCGCTGCGTGAGTGGACCGAGCGGGATGCCGCTGAGGTGCTGGCCTTCACCGACGACTGGGCTCCCGTCGAGTCGGTGATCGATCGCATTATTCTGCGGGCGGCAGAGAGCGGGATACAGTAGCGGCGAAAGAACCAAGAACCAAGAACCGAGAACCAGCCCCTCCCCCTCGCCTATGCAATGGGAGAGGGGTGGGCGGGTGCCCTTTGGGCGGCGATTGGGGTGCGGGCCTGAACTTGAAACTTGAAACTCGATCTAAAGAGCAATGACTGAACAGAAACAACTTCGTACGCCGCGTGGCGTGATCCTGATCGCCACATTGCTGATCATCGGCGCGTTCTTCACCGGCGGAGTCGGGTTGCTGGTCCCGACGAGCACATTGAGCGAGGCGGGCTTGCCGCGCTCGCTGCTGCTGAGCGGCGCGCTGATCACCAGCGTGCTGGCCTATGGTCTGCTGCGGATGCGGCGCTGGGCCTGGGGCGCGACGCTCTCGTTTGTGCTGGTGCAGGGCTATTTCATGCTGCTGAACACGCTGATCGACGGCGTGGTGCAGTACGCGGGGCTGCTGCTCCTGCTTGGCATCGGGATCTACCTGCTGCGGCCAAACGTGCGCACGGTCTTTTTTACGCAGCGCGCGGCACGCTAACACGTCTCGGCGGCTTCGATCGATACCGGGGGCACGTATGCCAGAGCATGGCTGCGTGTCCCTTTTGCATGGCTTGGATACCGCAATGTGATGCTTGTAAAACCATCTTATTCTATGCTACAGTGGCTCGCACATCGGTCCTTTTTGGAGGGATAAGGAGGGACCATCATGTCAGGACACGACCCGGAGCCGAGCAGCCAGAAGCTCAGTCGGAGGACCTTCCTGAAATGGAGCGCAGCGGCAGCCACGTTGCCGCTCCTAGCGGACCTGGCAGAAACCTCGGCGGCAGGCGCCCATGAACTCTCTCGTATCTCGTCTGGCACGGCAGGAGCAGTGAACGATCTGGAGGAGGTGACGATCGCCGAATTGCAGGCGGCTATGGCGGCGGGCAGCTTGAGCGCGCGCCAGCTTGTCCTGCGCTACGTCCAGCGCATCCAAACGCTCGATCAGTCGGGGCCGCAGCTTCGCTCGCTGCTCGAAGTTAATCCTGACGTGCTTGCACTCGCCGATGAGCTGGATGCCGAGCGCAAAGCCAAAGGCCCGCGTAGCCCGCTCCACGGTATCCCGATTCTGCTCAAAGATAACATCGATACGGCGGATACCATGCTGACCACAGCCGGATCGCTGGCGCTCGTCGGGTCGAAGCCCCGGCAGGATGCCTTCGTTGCGCAGCGGCTGCGTGAGGCGGGCGCGATCTTGCTTGGCAAGACCAACCTGAGCGAGTGGGCTAACTTCCGCTCGACGCGCTCGTCAAGCGGCTGGAGCGGACGCGGGCGGCAGAATCTCAATCCGTATGCCCTGGATCGTAATCCGTGCGGCTCCAGCTCCGGCTCCGCCGCGGCAGTGTCCGCTAATTTTGCAGCCGCCGCCCTTGGCACCGAAACCGACGGCTCGATTGTGTGTCCTTCCTCAGCCTGTGGCGTGGTCGGGATCAAGCCGACGGTCGGGCTGGTCAGCAGAGCGGGCGTGATCCCGATCGCGCATAGCCAGGATACGGTCGGGCCGCACGGACGCACCGTTGCCGATGCTGCGGCTGTCCTCGGCGCACTCACGGGCGTCGACCCGCGCGATCCCGCCACGCAGGCCAGCGTGGGAAAATCGTACAGCGACTACACGCAGTTTCTCGATCCCAACGGTCTAAAGGGCGCGCGCATCGGCGTGCCGCGTCAGGGATTGTTTGGCTGGAGCCAGGACGCCGATCGGATCACCAATGCCGCGCTTGGGATCATGCAGGCGATGGGCGCGGTGATCGTCGATCCCGCTGATATTCCTTCGATCAGTGACATTGCTTCCAGCCCTGTCGAGTTCGAGGTGCTGCTCTACGAGTTCAAGGCCGATCTGAATCTGTATCTTGCCACACGCGATCCCAATCCGCGCTATCCGAACAGCCCCGTGATGCGCACGCTGGCCGATCTTATCGAGTTCAACCGGGCGACGGCTGCGGTGGAGATGCCCTACTTCGGCCAGGAGATCTTCGAGATGGCGCAGGCCAAAGGCCCGCTTAGCGATCCAGACTATCTGAAAGCGCTTGAGACGAGCCACCGCCTATCTCGTCAGGAGGGCCTCGATGCCGTGCTGGACAAGTACCAGCTCGATGCGCTTGTCGCTCCGACCGGCAGCCCCGCCTGGCCGATCGATCTGATCAACGGCGATCATTTTCTTGGCGGCAGCTCGTCGCCCGCCGCGATGGCCGGGTATCCGCTGGTGACGGTTCCGGCGGGCTATGTGGCCGGGCTGCCCGTCGGGATCACCTTTATGGGACGCGCCTTCAGCGAGCCGACGCTGATCAGGCTGGCGTATGCGTTCGAGCAGGCGACCAAGTTCCGGCGCGCCCCTCAGTTCCGCCCATCGATCGGGCTCCAGCGCAGGTCGAAGGTGCCGTCAACCACCACGAAGCGCAGGTTTCATGCGCGGAAGAAATCCAAATAGTCACGCGGCGATGGACGAGCGGATCAGGCAGCGCGGCTGCCGCTCCCGATCTGCCGGAGTCTGGTTGAAGAGCCTCGGTAGCTCCTGCCGGGGCTCAGTTGTTGCTGGCATCGCCTGCTAAACGTACCGCTCCGGCTGCGCGACGAAGAGATCGCGGCAGGCGGGCGAGCAGAAGCGGTAGAGCTGGCCGTTATACGTCGCGCTCAACGCCTCCGGCCCCACCAGCATGTTACAGATGGGGTCGCGACCGTCGACACCGGGATAGGGGATGTGGATGTGCAGCCGCGTGCCCTGGCCCGGCGCGCTGCTGATCTCGACCGCGCCGCCGACCAGCATGGCGCGCTCTTGCATGCCGAGAATGCCATAGTGTCCGCGCTGCGCGCGCGCTTCGCCGGGCGTGCTGTTGGGCGGCGTGAAGCCGCGCCCATCGTCAACGATCGCCACGTCGAACATATCCGGCCCATAGGTGAAGCTAAAGGTCGCGCGCTGGGCCTGGGCATGATGCCGAATGTTGCTCCATGCCTCCTGAATGATGCGGAAGAGCGCCAGCTCGCTTTGTGGATCGAGCCGTCGCTCGGAGCCGTACACCTGCACCGCGACCTGCGGCCCTTGGTCGCTGTTGCGCTTGAGCAGCAGCTCCACGGCGGGCAGCAAGCCCAGCTCTTCCAGCGCGGGCGGTCGCAGATCGCCGATCATGGTGCGGACGGCCTGCACCATCGACGTGATCTCGGAGCGCAGCGCTTTGAGCCGCTCCTGGGCTAGCGCCGGATCGCGTTCCAGCGCGCGCTGCACCCGCTCGACGCCCTGGCCCAGCGCGACGAGACGCTGGACGGTATCGTCGTGCAGCTCGCGCGCGAGCCGCCCGCGCTCCGCCTCTTGCGCCGTGGTCAGCGCCGCGATATAGTCCTGCATCCCGATCTGCGCCTGCTCGACGTGCGCGCCCATCACATCCATCGCGCGCCGCAGGTCCTCGACCTCGCGTGATCCTCCCACGGGCTGTCCCAGCGAGCTAAAATCGCCGCGTGTCATTGCCTCGGCGCGGCTCTGCAACTCGCGGAGCGGCCCGATATGCGGATCGCGCGGCTGCCATCGTTTGCGTCGTCTCATCATGGTTCCGAGTTTCAGGTTCAAGGTTTCCTTGCTCTCTGCTCTTGGTTCTTGGTTCTCCTGTTCCCTTGTTCTCCGTTTGTGCGCCGGGCGCCCGGTCTGGCACCCGCGTGGCACCCGGCTCTTTGTTATTTGTGCTTCACTCCCCCAGCCGCAGAAGCCCGCGTTGCAGCGCAGCCGTCACGGCCTCGGTGCGCGAGGCGACTTCCAGCTTGGCGTAGATGTTGGCGAGATGATTTTGCACGGTCCGGTCGCTGATGTCGAGGTCGTGGCCGATCTGCTTGTTGGTCAGGCCGCGCGCCGCCAGACGCAGCACCTCCAGCTCGCGCTCAGTCAGCGTCTCGGCAGGCTGCGCTGGATGCGCGACGCGCGCGATGATCCTGGGCGCGATTGCCGGATCGAGCGCGGAGTGTCCCGCCGCGACGGTACGAATGGCCCGGATCATCTCGCTCGACTCGGCGGTTTTGAGCACGTAGCCGCTGGCTCCGGCCTCCAGCAGCCCGAAGATGTACGGATCATCGTCGTAGGCGGTGAGCGCGAGCACTCGCACCTTGGGCGCGGCGCTGCGGATACGCCGGGTAGCATCCACGCCGGAGAGCTGCGGCATCTTAATGTCCATTACGATCACATCGGGCTGAAGCGCGGTCGCCAGAGCTACTGCTTGCAGGCCATCGCTGGCCTCGCCGATCACCTCGATGTCGGGCTCTTCCTCAAGAAACTCCCGCACGCCTTTTCGCACGACGCTATGATCGTCGGCCAGTACAACTCGAATCGCCATGGATGCATCCTCGGACGCGCCTGATCGAACGATCAGCGCTGCGTCACATATGTGTCTAAAAACTTGAGCATGAGCGGCTGCGCGATCTGCGATCCCCAGCCGTTGAAGTTATAGTCGAAGCCGTGCTGGGCATACGGAATGAACACCGCCTGATGCGGCACATTCGCCGCCTGGAGCCGCTCGGCGAGCAGCTCGGCGTGATGCTGGCCTACCAGTTGATCTTGCCCGCCATGCAGCAGCAGCGTCGGCGGTGTGTCTGCCGCTACGTGATTGATCGGCGACGCGATGGCAAACCGATCGGCTGCGGTCTGCGGATCGCCGCCGAGAAATCGCCGCAGCGTGCCCGGCCCGTCGATCACGTCAGGATTGGCCGGATTATTGTAGCCCCAGACAAGATCGGCGGGGCCATACAGCGAGATGACCGCCTGCACGTCTGGATCGGGCACGTCGCAGCCCGGCGGCAGCGCTGGCACCTGCGGCGTGTAGGCTGCAAGCAGCGCCAGATGCCCACCGGCGGAGCGGCCCAGCAGCGCGAGCCGCTGCGGATCGACGTTGTACTGCGCGGCGTTACGCTTGACCCAGCCGATCGCACATTTGACATCGCCCGTCGCGCTCTGCCAGTTCGGCTGCGGCGCGAGACGATATTGAATATCGAAGACCACATAGCCGTGCTGCGTCAGCCACCAGTTCCAGCGCGGAAAGTCGCTCTTATCGCCGCCGCTCCACGAGCCGCCGTGGACCACAATCACCGCTGGTCGGGGCGTGGCCGCAGGCGCGGCGGGCTGGTACACGTCCAGCATCAAGGGCTGCTCCGCGACAGTGGCAAATGCGATCGTCTGCGGCTGGCCCTCCGGCAGGTCGCGCGTGCCGAGCAGATAGCGCCGCAGCGACAGTTGGAGATCGTTCGCACGCGCGACGGGCTGCGACTGAAGCAGGGGCACCAGCGCAATTGCCGCCGCCGACAGGCCAAGCACCAGCGCGATCGAGGCCGGCCAGCGGCTGCCAAGCGCAAGCGCGGCAAGGCCAAAGCCAGCGCCCGCCAATCCGATCGCGCCAAACCAGAGACTCCACTCGCTCGCGCCCACTGCCACCAGCCAGAGCTGATACAGCGGCGCGGGCACGACGATCCAGAGCGTGATCACGATCGCGCCGAGGCTGCACAGTAGTCCAGGTATCACCAGCATCAGCCGTAGCATGCGTGCTCCTTGCTGGATGTATTGTACTCCGACATCGCGCATGGTGCGGTAGAGGTGGTCGATCCCTAGAGCGCAGCCGCCAGCCAGGCGACGGCCAGGTAGCGCAGCGCTTTGCCGAGGATCACCCAGAGCGAGAAGGGCTTGAGCGGCACGCCCAGCGCTCCGGCCAGGACCACCAGGCCATCGCCGAGGATCGGCACCCACGAGAGCAGCAGCGCTGGAGCGCCGTAGCGCCGCAGCAGGCGCGCTGCCCGCTCACGGCTTGTGTGCTGCGGCTGGTTGCTGCCCAGCACGCGGGCGGCACGCGCCGCAATCCAGTAGGTGGTGCATGCTCCCAGGTAGTTGCCGGTTGTCGCGACCAGCACGGGCGCGCTGATGTGCTGGTAGGTTCGTACAAGGATCGCCAGAGGTGCTTCAGAGCTGAGGGGCAGGATCGTCGATGCGAGAAAGCTCCACAAAAATAGTCCGGCGTATGCCAGCAAGACGGGCATGATGTGGCCTGTTCCAAGTTTCAAGTTTCAAGTTTCAGGTTCCAAGTTTCGAGTTTCGAGTTCTCGCTTTGTTCTCTTGTCCCCCTTGCTCGTTTGTTCGTTTGTTCTTTGCGATGGTACGCTCAAGACGATGAGCGGGCACATCGATCGACATGCCCGCCATGCTCATTGTAGCCGCCAGCGCGCTAGTTGGCAAACCACTGCTGCTGCCAGGACTTCATCTGGGCGATCTCGGCCTCTTGCGCCTTGATAATCTCGGCGGCAAGCTGTTTGATCTCGGCGTGCTCGGCCCTGGTCTGCGCCTCCTTCGCCATATCGATCGCGCCCTGGTGATGCGAGATCATCGCCTCGATGAAGCGGAGATCGAAGGGCTTGCTGGTATCGGCGCTGATCTCCATATGACCCATTGGCATGCCGGTGCCGCCCGTCACCTGCGAGCCGGGATACCACGCCTCGCGCCAGGCTCCCATCTGCTGAATTTCCTTGTGCTGCGCGTCGATGATGTTCTGCGCCAGCTGCTTGATCTCGGCGCGCTCGCTCTGGCGGATCGCCTCCTCGGCCATCCGGATCGCGCCGTTGTGATGCTCTACCATGCTGTCGATAAACTGCGCGTCGAATGTATCTGCAACCTGCGTCGGGGCCTCGCCGGTATAGCCGGGCGGCGGTGGCGCGGTGTCGTGATGATCGCCCTCTTTGCCCGCGCCGTGGCCGTGATTGCCGCCGCCGGTGGTGAAGATGGCTCCGCTGTCGGGCGCTGCCTGCTGGCCGCACGCGCTGAGCGCCAGCACCAGGAGTGCGCCGGAAAAGAATCGTCGGTGTTGCTTGTTCATCTAGCTCCTCGTCGAATGGAATCCCGGAACTGCCTCGAAACAGTGTACGATAAAGGCAGTGCAGTTGGATATGGAGAATCCAACCTAATGATACCAGCCATTTTGCCTATTGTTAACCTTTAATTTAGTTTTGGAGGACATCGCAGGTGAGTCAGCCACGCAACGTAGCAATATTGATCTTCGACGAGGTCGAGGTCTTGGATTTTTGCGGGCCGTTCGAGGTCTTTGCCGTCACCGGGCGGTCGCGTGAGGCAGCGCCCTTCAATGTGTATACCGTCGCGGAGCGGCTGGAGCCGGTGCTGGCGCGCAACGGGCTGAGCATCAATCCGCGCTACTCGATCGCCGATTGCCCGCAGCCGGATCTGCTGATTGTGCCAGGCGGCCTCGGCGCGCGCAGAGAGATGTATAATCCGGCGCTTATCGAGTGGATCAGGCAGCGCGCGGCACCGGCAGAGCTGGTGCTTTCGGTGTGTACGGGCGCGCTGCTGCTGGCAAAAGCCAGGCTGCTGGATAACCTCACAGCAACAACACATCACGTCGCGTTCGATCTGCTGCGGGAGGCCGCGCCGGAGACGGAGGTTCGCGAAGATCAGCGCTTTGTGGACAACGGCAAGGTGATCACCTCAGCCGGGATCTCGGCGGGCATCGATATGTCGCTGCATGTGGTCGCGCGGCTGCTGGGGCGGGATGCGGCTCAGGAGACGGCACGCCAGATGGAATATCGCTGGCAGCCGGATGCATGACCGAGGGGAGCTACTCGAAGGGCTTTTCGAGCAATTCGATAAAGACCTGCGCCACGGGCGAGAGCGTGCGGTCGCGGCTGTAGACGTAGTTGAACGTCCGCCGAAGCTGAACATCGGCCAGTGGCAGCGCCCGCAGCATATCGTTGGCGACCTCGCGGCGGACCGCCAGCTCAGGCACCACCGACACACCCAGGCCAGCCTCGACGCAGCGCTTGATCGCCTCAAGGTTGCCGAGCGTAATCATTCGCTCAGGCACGATCCCGCGCTCGCGCAGCAGCTCTGTTACGGCAGCCTGAAGCGCCGATCCTTCTTCGCGCAGCAGCAGCGTCCTCGATTGCAGCTCGGCCAGGCCGATCGCGCGCCGCTCGGCCCACTCGTCGTCGGGCGGCATGATCATCACCAGATCATCGCGGAGAAACGCATGGATCTCCAGCGCCGGATGGCTGAGCGGCGCGCCGACGACCGCTAGCTCGACGCGGTTGTCCACGACGGCGGCGATCAGTTGCTCGGTGTTGCCGACCTGGACCTGCACCACCACATCGGGCCGCTCCCAGCGCAGCCGCGCCAGCAGATCGGGCAGGACGTAGGTCGCTAAGGTGTTGCCCGCGCCCAGCCGCAGCGTTCGGGCCGATAGCCCCGCCGCCTCGCGCGTGGCCGTCTCTGCCTCGGTCGCCAGCGCCAGCAGCCGCTCGGCGTAGGGCAGCAGCGCGGCTCCGGCGGGTGTCAACTGCACGCGGCGGCCCAGCCGCTCGAACAGCGGCGTGCGCAGGCTGCGCTCTAAAACCTGAATCTGCTGGCTAACCGTCGGCTGGCGCAGATCAAGCTCGTCTGCGGCGCGGGTAAATGATCCCGTGCGAGCCACGGCGGCGAAGATGCGCAGCTTCGGCAGATCGAGGATCATGAGCGTCGTGACTCCTCATGCAGGGCTGCCAGAAGCGCCTGGATCAGCGCATCGTCCTGATCAGGCAAGACCGTGCGCAGATCGAGCAGCAGACGATCGTCGGCGATGCGGCCCACGACGACGGGATCGCCACCTCTGAGCCGCGCGTGGAGCGGATCTGGCAGCGCGCTGATCGCCACCGCCCAGCCCGGCAGCGTCGCGCCCGGCAGCGAGCCGCCCCCCACCGCGCTCTCGCAGGCGCGTGCCTCGACCGCAGCGAGGCCCTGCCCGCGCAGCCGCTCGACGATCGTCACGGCCCGGCTGTGGAGCGATTCGAGCGGCGCGCTGATCATCTGCCAGACCGGAATCTCCTCCTCGGCTCGTCCGCGCAGGTAGCTTAGCAGCGTCGCCTCAAGCGCCGCGATCGTCAGCTTGTCCACACGCAGCGCGCGCAGCAGCGGATGCTTCCGCAGCCGACCGATCAGCTCCGCAGCGCCGACGATCAGGCCAGCCTGCGGCCCGCCCAGCAGCTTATCGCCGGAGAAGCAGACGAGATCGCAGCCCGCAGCGACGCGATCCTGGATCGTGTCTTCGGCAGCCAGGCCGTAGTGCTCAGGCCGCAGCAGCGAGCCAGAGCCCCAGTCGTCGATCCACAGCACGCCCGCCTCGTGCGCAAGATGATGCAGCTCCATCTCGTGCGGCTCGTGAGTAAAGCCCACGACGCGGAAGTTGGAGCGATGCACTGTGAGGATCGCCGCCGTGTCGGGCGTGATCGCGGCGGCATAGTCGTGGGTGTAGGTGCGATTGGTCGTGCCTACCTCGACCAGCCGCGCGCCGCTCTGGCGTAGCACATCGGGGATGCGGAAGCCGCCGCCGATCTCGACGGCCTGACCGCGTGAGATGATCACCTCTTTCCCCGCGCAGAAGCAGGTCAACGTCAGCAGCACGGCAGCGGCGTTATTGTTGACCGCCAGCGCAGCCTCCGCGCCCGTCAGCCGCGCCAGCAGCTCGGTCAGGTGATGGTAGCGCGAGCCGCGCGCACCGGCAGCCAGATCGTACTCCAGGTTAGAGTAGCCCCGCCCGACCGCCTGCATCGCCGATAGCGCCGCCGCGCTCAGCGGCGCGCGTCCCAGGTTGGTCTGCACGATCACGCCGGTCGCGTTGATCAGCGGGCGCAGGCTCGGCTGAGTCAGGCGCGCGACTGTCTCACGCACCTGCCCGGCAAGCTCATCGAACGACGGGGCGGCCTCGCCCTGCGCGATCGTGCGGCGGGCCGTGTCTAGCACCATCCGTGCGACCTGGACCACCTCGGCGTGAGGCAGCGTCCCATTGATCTGCTCTTCGACCGCGCGGACCAGCCGGTCGACCGATGGTAGGGCACGATGTGCTGTGTTGCTCATGGTTGTGTCTATGTTTCTACTCGATCTCGCCTATTATTCGAGCGTCTCCGCGCCGCGTCTGGCTGAGCAAGATGCGTACACGCAGCCTGCCGCGCGGCAGAGGGAAGATCGCGGCGTACGACGGTATATGGTAGCACGCTGCGCAAGTGAGTATCATTGTGGTATGGCAAAAAATGAATCAGCCGCGCTGCTGCCATTTGATTCTGTGGAGGCGTTAACAAACTACGTCGATACCCATGATGCAGCCTGAGTCAACGCCAGAACGCGCTTATTTTGCTTAATGATCAGCCGACCGCCTGCCTGCTGGAAGCGGTCGGCTTGTTGTCGTCCGCGCAGTTGACAGCCTGCAAGATCGTACACTACGATCACAACCATATTTTTAGATGTGCAAGGAGAGCCTGATGTCTCAGTCTGTAGCGCCCGGCACGATCGACTGGCAGGCGGTCGACGACGAGGTGATCGACCATCTGCGCGCGCTTCTTCGGCTCGATACCCGCAATCCCCCAGGCAACGAGATCCGCGCCGCCGAATATATCCGCGATGCGCTGGATCGGGAGGGTATTCCGTACGAGATCGTCGGCCCCAGCCCGGATCGGGCGACGATCGTGGCGCGGCTCAAGGGCGATGGCTCGGAGCAGCCGCTGCTGCTGATGTCGCACACCGACGTGGTGGCGGTAGAGCCAGACAAGTGGACGCACGACCCGTTTGCCGCCGACATCGACGACGGCTTCATCTACGCGCGCGGCGCGCTCGATATGAAGCACATGGTGACGATGGAGCTGATGACGATGCTGCTGCTGAAGCGTTCGGGCCTGCCGCTCAAGCGCGATGTGATCTACATGGCGGCGGCGGACGAGGAGGTCGGCGGTCATCAGGGGGCGGGCTGGGTCGTTCGCAACCGGCCCGATCTGATCCAGGCCGAGTACGCGCTGAACGAGGGCGGCGGCGCGGGCACCGAGATCAACGGGCGGCGCTACTACACCGTGCAGACCGCCGAAAAAGGCACGGCGCGCTTCAAGCTGCGGGTGCGGGGCACGCCCGGCCACGGCTCCGTGCCGCACGACGACAACGCCGTGCTCAAGCTGGCCGAGGCGCTGATCAAGCTGCGCCGCCAGCCCTTGCCGGTCCACTTCACCGCCTCGCTGCGCGGCTTCATCGAAGGCGTTGCCGGCGTGCAACCTGCGGATGTGGCCGAGGCGCTGCGGGCGGTGCTCGCCGATGAGGCGCAGGCCGACGCGGCGATCGATGCGCTGCCCTTCGACCAGTCGTTCAAGCTGCGGCTGAAGGCGACGATCCGTAACTCGATCTCGCCGACGATGCTCAGCGCAGGATCGCAGATCAACGTGATCCCGTCGGTGGCCGAGGCCGGGATCGATGGACGGATTTTGCCGGGCTGGACCCACGCAGCCTTCGAGCAAGAGCTGCGCGCAATCGTCGGCGATGAGGTCGAGATCGCGTGGCTGGACCCGCAGACGGCCCTGGAGGCCGATCCGCAATCGCCGCTGTTCGATGTGATCGCCGCCGTCCTGCGGGAGCACGATCCTGAGGCGACGCCGATCCCCACGCTGCTGACTGGCGCGACAGACGCGAAGCATGTCGCGCACCTTGGCACCAAAATCTATGGCTTTGCGCCGAGCCTGTACGAAGGGCCGTCCGAGTGGAATCGGATTCACGGCCACGATGAGCGCGTGAGCGTGCGCTCGATCCGGTGGGGCACGCGCGTGCTCTACGAGATCGTCGAGCGCTTCGCCAGGGCATAGCGCCAGCGCGGAGTGTGGTAAGCGTGCCGCTCTCCGCACACGTTCGGCACCGACACCCACAGGTGGTTTAGGAGGAACGCAGCATGACGAAAACCATCAAGCAGCTTTTGCAGACCAAAGGACACGATGTTTGGTCGATCACGTCGGTTGCCTCAGTCTTCGATGCGATCAGGGTGATGTCCGACAAAGGCGTTGGCGCGCTGCCCGTTGTGGACGCAGGAAAGCTGGTTGGGATCATCTCGGAGCGCGACTATGCGCGCAAGGTCATTCTTCAGGGCAAATCCTCCAGAGATACCCCGGTCAGCGCGATTATGACCGCCAAGGTCTACTACATTCGCGCCGAACAGTCGATCGAGGAGGGCATGGCGCTGATGACCGATAAGCGTATCCGGCATCTGCCTGTCTTCGAGAACGACCAGATGATCGGCATCGTGTCGATCGGCGATCTGGTCCGCGAGATTATCTCGAATCAGGAATTTTTGATCGGACAGCTTGAGAACTACATCACCGGCGGCTAATCGACGGGCGCGCCGGTCTGGAGCGAAGGGGCGTAGCGACACGCCCCTTCCGGCATCACGGCTACGCCAGCACGCTGACAAAGCGCTCGATTCGGTCGAGCGCCTCCTCGATCTGATCCATCGACGTGGCGTAGCAGGCGCGGACGAAGCCCCTGCCGCTTGGCCCGAACGCATCGCCGGGGATCACGGCCACATGCTGCTCGGTCAGCAGCCGCTCGGCAAACTCCTCGCTGGTCAGTCCCAGGTGATCGACACGTGGAAATGCATAGAACGCGCCCTGCGGCTCGAACGTCGGCAGCCCAATGCGGTTGAAGCCGCTGACGATCACCTGCCGCCGTCGATCGTACTCCGCAATCATGCGCTTGACCTCGGCCTCGGCCTCCGGTATCTGCAACGCTGCCAGCGCGGCGTGCTGGCTCATCGTCGGCGCGGACATGATCGCGTACTGGTGGATCTTGCGCACGGCGGCGGTGATCGTCTCAGGCGCGGCCAGGTAGCCCAGCCGCCAGCCGGTCATCGCATAGGCTTTGCTGAAGCCGCCCAGCAGGATCGTGCGCTCGTGCATGCCTGGCAGCGCGGCAAAGCAGGTATGCTGCACGCCGTAGACCAGCCGATCGTAGATCTCGTCGGAGAAGACCAGCAGATCGTGTCGCGCGGCTACCTCGGCCACCTCTTGCAGCCGCTCGCGGCTCATCACCGCGCCGGTGGGATTGTTGGGATAGCCGATCAAAATGCCCTTGCTGCGCGGCGTGATCGCGGCCTCGATCGTCGCGCCCGTCACCTGGAAGTTATCCTCAACGCGCGTCGGCACGTACACCGGCACGCCGCCGGCAAAGACCACGCTGGGGCCGTACGCGACGAAGCTCGGCTCAGGGATGATCACCTCATCGCCGGGATCGATCAGCGCCAGCATCGCGTTTTGCATCGCCTCGCTCACGCCCACGGTGATCAGCAACTCGTGCTCAGGATCGTACTCGACGCCGTAGAGCTGCTTGAGATGCGCCGCGAGCGCCTGCCGCAGTTCGAGCAGCCCGGAGTTCGAGGTATAGGCGGTGTAGCCCTCCTGGATCGAGCGAATCCCGGCCTCGCGGATCACGTCGGGCGTGACGAAATCGGGCTCGCCGATGCCGAGCGAGATGACCTCCTTCATCGTGGCGGCAATATCAAAAAAGCGGCGAATACCGGACGGCGGTACTGCCTGGACACGCTGAGAAAGCAGCGCCATTGTATCAAGCTCCTTTACGCTACAATGCCTCTATTCAGCCCTATTATGGGCAGCACCGTCCTTGAGAGCAAGTGACAATGCTTGTCTCCCGCTCCGATATTAGCTGATCTCATCGGCGATCGGACGCCCGGCTACCGCCAGCTCTGCCTGGAGCCGGTCGAGCGTTTGCAGCAAGGTGTGGCGCTGCTCGCTAAAGCTACGCAGGGCTGCCTGGGCGGCGGCATACTGCTGCTCGGCCTGGTGCAGCAATTCATTGACCCGATCGGCGTCTTTGACATCGGCGGCGTTGCAGCGCGCCTCTTCGAGCAACGAATTGATCGATCCCATCAGCTGGCCGTGAACGTCGGTAAACCATGCGTCACTCATAGTCGGCGATTCCTTTCTGCTTCGTTGTACTTGCAAGTATAATCCACTTTGTGGGTGTGTTCGCCGGGCTGGATCGCATCACAGTCCAGTCGCGCCCCGATGCCGCGCTCAGTAGTGTGAAAGGCTCTTGATGCGTCGTCGTATTCTGCTGATCGTCGTCTGCGTGGCGCTCCTTGCGGGCGCGTACCTGATCACGACCGACCATCCGCGTATCTGGCCGTACCGCCACGCGGCGCAATACCTGCTGCTCCAGCGCCTTGGCCGGGTTCGACCGCCCGACGCCACACAGCGCGGCACGCTGCGCGGCGTGGTGCGCTCCTCGTTCGGCCAGCCGATCGCCGGAGCGACGGTGCTGGTTGCCGCCGCCGACGGCACGCCCTTCGCCGCCGAAAGCGACGCGCAGGGCCGCTATGTGCTGGCTGATGTCCCCGCCGACAGCTATATTCCGGTCGCGGGCGCTCCCGGCTTCGAGGACGTGGCTGTGCGTACGCTGCTGGGGATCAGCGTGGCCGCCGGAAGCACCACGCCGCTGGATCTCACGCTTCGTCCGCGACCGCCTGCCGATGTCACGCCGCCGACGGATGTCATACTGGGCGATCCGCAGGGCTGGCACGTCGAAAAGCCGCTGGCCGCCAGCGCGATCCGGCGGCAGATCAGCTTTCGCGCCGATGATCGATCGAATCAACTGACGTTCTTGTACACGCCCGACGACGGCGCGACCACGCCGCTGCCGACGCTGCTGGCGGTCTATCCCGGCCCCGCCGACACCTGGGAGAGCGTGTCGCTGCCGCTGGCGCAGGCGGGCTATGCCGTGATCGCGGTCGGGCCGGAGTACGCGCTCGATCTCGAAGCCGATGTCGACGATCTGGAGCGGGTGATCGATCTCGCCAAAGCGGGGCGGCTGCCGCGCGCCGACGGCTCGCGCATCGGTGTGCTGGCTGGCTCGTACAGCGGGCTGCATGTGCTGCGTCTGGCGGTGCGCGCGCCGGGCACGATCGACTCGGCGCTGCTGCTCGGCCCGCCGACCGATCTCTTCGAGCTGCGGCGGCAGTTCGAGGCGGGCACGTTCTCGCCGCCGTTCGGCCTCGATCAGGCGCTGATCGCGCTGGGGCTGCCCAGCAGGGTGCCGGAGCGCTACTGGCGCTACTCGGCGCGCTACCACGCCCGCGACATCGACATACCGCTGATGCTGATCCACTCCAAGGAGGACGAGGTGGTGCCCTTCACCCAGTCGCAGCTCCTGGCCGACGAGCTGCGGCGGCTCGGTAAGCCGCATGAGCTGAGTATTTTGGAGGGCATGGGCCACTACCTGCTGGCGACCGAGTACACGCCCGCGATCGGCGATCTGTTCAACACGACGACCGATTTTTTTGCCCGCACGCTGCGCTCGGATTGATGGCGCTGCCGCTTCGACAAGACGACGCGAATCGTCGATAATGAAGCCTGATAGAGAGAACAGATCAGCAAAGAACTCGGTTGTTCTTTGTGCTCTATAAGGAGGTCATCTATGCCACGTATCGAGCCGCCACGCGCCGAAGAGATAACGCCTGAGGCACACGCTGTCTGGGAGGCGTTTTACCATAAACGGGGCAGCGTGCCCAACATGTTCCGCACGCTGTCGCTGCGTCCCGACATGGCGCGGGCGACCGCCGCGTGCATGGATGCGATCCTGGGCACCGGAACCGTCGAGCTGCGGCTCAAGGAGATGGTCGCGGTGCGCGTCAGCCAGCTCAATACCTGCGCCTATTGACTGGCCTCGCACTCCGCGCTGCTGCGGAACCTGGGCGTGTCCCAGGATACGATTGATCTGATGGACGATCCCGCCGCCCGTGAGCGGTTCTCGCCCCGCGAGCAGGCCGTGCTGCGGCTGGCGGAGCACGTGACCCAGGACGCGAAGCGCTTCGGCGATGTGCTGTGGGAGGAGCTGAGCCAGTTCTTCGATCCCGCTGAGATCATGGAGCTGGTGGCGGTCGCCGGAATGTTCAACTTCTTCAACCGCTTCAACGACGCGCTTCAGGTCGAGATTACGCAGCCGGGCTGGCCTGGCGCGGAGCCCCCGGAGCGCAAAGCGCCATAAGCGCTGCGGAGCGCCGCCAAAATCGGCTGCGCCGCATAGTTTCCCGAACCAGGCGCGCTTCCGCGCTCGATACTCAGTAGAAGGGATGCCGTGTGACCAAGACGACTCAGCAAAAGATTGAAGAGCTTCGGGAGCGGCGCAAGCTTGCGGCCACGACCGACCCTGAGGCTGCCAAGAAGCAACATGCGCGCGGCAAGCAGACCGCCCGCGAGCGGATCGATATGCTGCTCGATCCGGGCTCGTTCGTCGAGCTGGATGCGCTCGCCGTGCATCGCTCGCATAACTTTGGCCTGAACCGGGTGCATCCGCTCGGCGACGGCGTGATCACCGGCCACGGCACGATCGATGGACGCCCGGTGTGTGTCTTTTCGCAGGATTTTACGGTCTTCGGCGGCTCGCTCGGCGAGGTCTTTGCCGAAAAGATCGTCAAAGTGATGGATCTGGCGCTGCGCATGGGCGTGCCCTGCATCGGCATCAACGATTCGGGCGGCGCGCGGATTCAGGAGGGCGTGGTCGCGCTGGGCGGCTACGCCGAGATCTTCTACCGCAACGTGATCTCGTCGGGCGTGATCCCGCAGCTCTCGATCATCGCGGGGCCGTGCGCTGGCGGCGCGGTCTACTCGCCCGCGATCACCGATTTTATCCTGATGGTCAAAGGCACCTCGCAGATGTTCATCACCGGCCCTGAGGTGATCAAAAGCGTCACCGGCGAGGAGGTGGGCTTCGAGGAGCTGGGCGGCGCGATGACCCACAACAGCCGCTCCGGCGTCGCGCACTTCGCCGCCGAGGACGAGGCCGAGTGCTTCGACCAGCTGCGTACGCTGCTGTCGTTCTTGCCCGCCAACAACATGGAAGATCCGCCCTACGTGCCGCCCACGGACGATCCCGAACGGACGGATGAGGAATTGCAATCGATCGTTCCCGACTCGCCCAAGAAGCCGTATGATATGCATCAGGTGATCGCCAGCGTGGTGGACGACGGCTTTTTCTGCGAGGTGCAGCCGTTCTGGGCGCAAAATCTGCTGATCGGCTTTGCGCGGCTGGATGGACATGTGATCGGCGTGGTCGGCAATCAGCCGCTGGCGATGGCCGGCACGCTCGACATCGACGCCTCGATCAAAGGCGCGCGCTTCGTCCGCTTCTGCGATGCGTTCAATATTCCGCTGGTGACGTTCGTGGATGTGCCGGGCTTTCTGCCGGGCACGCAGCAGGAGTACGGCGGGATCATCCGCCACGGCGCGAAGCTGCTCTACGCCTACTGCGAGGCGACCGTGCCGAAGCTGACGGTGATTACCCGCAAGGCGTACGGCGGCGCGTACGATGTGATGGCCTCGAAGCATATTCGCGCCGACTTCAACTTTGCCTGGCCCACGGCGGAGATCGCGGTGATGGGCGTGGACGCGGCGGTTAAGATCATCTTCCGCAAGGAGTTGGCCCACGCGCCCGACCCTGAGGCCCGGCTGGCGGAGCTGGTCGACGACTACCAGCAGCGCTTCGCCAACCCGTATGTCGCCGAGGAGCGCGGCTATATCGATCAGGTGATCGAGCCGCGCGAGACGCGGCCAGCGCTGATCAAGGCGCTCAGGCTGTCGCGGACGAAGCGGCAAAGTCTGCCGCCACGCAAGCATGGCAACATTCCGCTGTAGTCGCTCGCGGCTACAAGCGACGATCAGCGCCGCAGAGCCGTGGTCGTGAGGTGCGGATGAGGTTACGCTGTCAATCGGGCGGCAGGCACGCGCGGGAAACCGCATGATCGTGCCGCCATGACGACGACGAAGACGCTTGAGGCAAGGAGCCACTATGGCTTTTTTAGAGGATGCGTTAGAAGTAACCAGTCGTCGCCACGGCAATGTAACAGTGATTGACATCAAAGGCGATGTGACGACGTTCGCCGATGCCAAGATTACTGAGGCATACACCGGGGCGACGGAGGCAGGCGCGCAGCAGCTTGTGCTCAATTTTCATCACAGCAACTACATCAACAGCGCAGGCATCGCGATCCTGATTCGGATCGTGACGAGCTGTGGTCGGAATGGGCAAAAGCTGGCGATGAGCGGCCTCAACGAGCATTTCCAGAAGATCTTTCGGATGGTCGGGCTTTCGCAGTACGCCGACATCTACGAGACTGAGGAGCAGGCCGTCGCGGCGCTGAGCGGCTAGGCCGAGGGACGAAAGAACAAAGAAACAAACAAAGAACAGAGAACAACTATCAAGTAACGTGTTGGACGGCGAAGAGCAGTTTTTTGTCGCCGTCCAACTTATCCGATAGTCTAGCGCTACATTCCCAAGCTCTGCTCTGCGGCGCTGATCACGTTCCGCAGCAGCATCATGTTGGTGACAGGGCCGGTGCCGCCCGGAACCGGTGTGATCGCGCCCGCGACCTCTACGGCGCTCGCGTAGTCCACGTCGCCGACGATCGTCTTTGGCCCAACCTCGTTGATCCCGAAGTCGATCACCACCGCGCCGGGCTTGAGCATCGAGCCGTGGACGATACCGGGCTTGCCGACCGCCACGACGACGATGTCGGCGTCGCGCAAGATCGCGGCCAGATCGGGCGTGCGCGAGTGGCCGATCGTGACGGTCGCATGCTCCTGAAGCAGCAGCAGCGCCATGGGCTTGCCGACGATGTTCGAGCGCCCGATCACCACCGCATGTTTGCCTGCGATCGGAATGTTGTAGCGCCGCAGCAGCTCCATGCCGCCCGCCGGAGTGTTGGGCACGAACGCGGGCAGGCCCATCGCAAGCCGCCCCAGGCTCAGCGGATGCTGGCCGTCCACGTCCTTGCTCGGATCGATCGCAGCGATAACTTCGTCGGCGCTGAGGTGTTTGGGCAGCGGCACCTGCACGATGATGCCGTGCGTCTCCGGCTGCGCGTTCAGCGCGTGGATCTGCGCCACGAGCGCCTGCTGCGTGGCATCGGCGGGCAACTGGACGAGCTCAAAGGCAATCCCTACCTGCTGGCAGGCGCGCCTGATCGCGCGAACGTACCAGTCGGAGGCGGCATCGCCTGCGATCTGGACCACATCCAGCCGGGGCGTGAGGTTGTGCTGGCCGAGCCGCTCTCTATCGGCGCGCAGCTCGTCGCGGAGTGCGGCGGCGACAGCGGTGCCGTCGAGAATAAGTGCCATAGTTAGTCCCTGTTCCTGCAAGCGTATCGTCAGCATGATAGGAACAATCGGCGGCGCTGTCAAAAGCGACGATGAATAGAAACAGGGGATCAACCTTTGTTCCTTTGATCTTTTGATCTTTTGTTCTTTGTGCCTGGTTCTTGCGCTCCCCGCTATGCTTTTGGCGGCCCGCGCCGGATCAGCATACGCGCCTGATCGGGTGTTAGCTCCCAGGGCAGCACGTCCTGAACGATCCAGGTAGCCCCGGCTGCCGCGAGCGCGGCTACCGCCTCCTGGGCTGTCGCCGCGTCTTCCTGCCAGAGCGAGCGGCTGATCACCAGATCGTAGGGCGCGGTTCTCGCGCGCTGCCCATCGATATGTTCGAGCATTGTCCGCACACCATCCGGCGACGCGGGGCGGGCTATCGTGGAGTCTGGGGCGTCGGCCTCGGCGAGATAGTACGCGCCGTCCCAGCGGGCGGCTCGGCGCAGCGAGGCGGCGTCGGCCTGGTCTACCGCTGCCCAGATCGGGATGCGCTGCTGGACGGGCCGAGGCAAAAAGACGATCTCCTGAAGCTGATAATGTTCGCCGTCGTAGCCGAACGGCTCGCCGCTGCACAGGCCCGACACGATCTCCAGCACCTCATCGAGCTTGCTCGCGCGCGCCTGCGCTTCGTCTGCTACGCCCAACTGCGCGGAGTCTGTTGGCCCTGATTGATCCAGCCCAACGCCGAGGATCAGGCGCCCGCCCGAAAGCTGATCGAGCGCCACGATTTCACGCGCGACTTTCCATGGGCGGCGGTGATCGAGCGCTATCGCCAGCGGCCCGATCTTGATGTGGCTGGTACGCAGCGCAATCGCGGCCAGCGCGATCCAGGGATCGGTCACGGCTGGGACATGATCGGGATTGAGCGGGAGAGACTCCCAGACAAAAACACCGGCCCATCCCGCAGCCTCGGCCTCGTGCGCTAGTTCGCTGAGAAGACGCGGATCGCTGTACTCGCTGATGATCGGCAGATGTATGGCGTAACGCATATGCTGCTCCTGGTGTAGATGAGATCGATCGTAGGAAACGCGCGGAACGTGCAGAGCTGATCAGCATTGCATTGCGGTGCGCGACGACGCGATGTGCTTGTGGAATTTGGCTGTGATAGCAGACCGACGCCGCGCTGCATAGGCCGACTGGAAGGGTAAAGCTCTAGCGCGACCGTCGGTGTCTGCCGTGGTGCGATCGGCAGCTTGCTAAGCAGTATAGCAGACTCGTAGCCGATTAATCTACAGGCGCGTAGAACGTATTACGGACATATGCCCGGCAAGCGCAGGATCGCCACTGCCGGGATAGGGTGTAGGCTGGTGATAGCCGTGCAGGTTCATTCGGGCATCTTGACGATGCTTCTATTGACATTCAGTTTAAGGCGCCTATAATCGAAGAGAGATCTGGTACTTTAATCCCGCCCTACGATGCCCCCTGGTCGCCAGACATGCCACCCCATATCAATCTGATTGAATACGGAGCGGTGCTGCTCCAACCACGCCTAAAAGATGCGGTACCGCTCCGCTGAAGGCTCGGAGTTATAGACGGCGTATCTCCTGTTGGCGGCTCATCGGCATCTATTCCGTTTAATCGCATGATGCTCTGACGCGCCGCATGTGCCTACGACAGCGGAAGCGGTGTTCCCGATCTATGCCCCAGCGCGGCCAGTTCCTCAAGGAGGTGATGCCTCGCGAGCGCTGCCGATCACGTGAGCGTGCGAGATCTTCCGCCGCATCGCTCACGGGTTTTACGTCGAGGGTGTATGGTTTTTTAGTGAGAAAGGACAGCCTATGTACCGCTCACACGCAGCCCTGAAGCGTTCGATCGCGGTGCTGCTGCTGCTGGCGCTGGCGCTGCCCGCGTTTGCCGCAGGCGACACCGAGGTTTCAGTAGGCAGCCCCTCAACGCCCTTCCCACGCAACAAGCAAAACGAGCCGGCGGTTGCGGTTAACGCCGCTAATCCGATGATCCTGGCGGCAGGCGCTAACGACAATATCGATCTGGCTCCCTGCAATGGCAGTAGCTGCCCCTTTACCGACGGCGTCGGTGTTTCGGGAATTTACTTCTCGCTGGATGGCGGCATGACCTGGGTCCAGCCGACCTACACTGGCTGGTCGGCGCGCACGGGCACGCCCATGGTTGGGCCGATCGGCACGCTGCCCTGGTTCTACGAGAGCGGCCTGGCATCCGATGGCGATCCCGCGCTGGCATTCGGGCCGCGCCCCGGCCCGGACGGCTCGTTCTCGTGGAGCAACGGCGCGCGGCTGTACTACGCGAGTCTTGCCAGCAACTTTAGCGCCGAGCGCGAGGAATTCGCGTTCAAGGGCTTCGAGGCGATCACCGTTTCGCGCACCGATAATCCGGCGGCGGCGGCGGCGGGCAATAAGAACGCCTGGATGTATCCGGTGATTGTCACGAAGCAAAACGCGGCGCTCTTCTCCGACAAGGAGCAGATCTGGGCCGATAACGCCGCGTCCAGCCCATACTTCGGCAACGTCTACGTCTGCAACGTCGGCTTCCGCAGCAGCGGGCGGGGCGGCGCTCCAGAGCCGGTGCTCTTCGCGCGCTCGTCCGACGGCGGCGATTCCTGGCATACCCGTCAGCTTTCGGCGGCGACCAACACCAACCAGACCGGCGGACGGCAGGGCTGCGCGATCCGCACCGACAGCGAGGGCGTGGTCTATGTCTTCTGGATCGGCACCGAGATCCAGACGCGCGACGGCGTGCAGTACATGGCGCGCTCGTTCGACGGCGGCCAGCGCTTCGAGCGTCCGCAGGTTGTAGCCCGCGTCGTCGATGTTGGCGCGTTCGATCCGGCGCAGGGCCGCTTTACCTTCGACGGTATCGCTGGCGCGCGTACGATATCCTTCCCCAGCGTCGATATTGCCAACGGCGCGCCGACCGGCGCGGACGCGACCGATCGGATCGTGCTGGCGTGGCCGGATGCCCGCAACGGCCTCAACCATGAAGAGGCGCTGATCCAGTACTCCGACGATCGCGGCGAGAGCTGGTCCAACCCGGTGAATGGCGCGGTGCCGAGCGATCGGCCAGACTTCCCCGCCGTCGCGATCTCGCCTGACGGCCAGGATGTCTATCTGGTCTATATGGCCTTCCTCGATCCGTGGCGCACCAACACCAGCGATCCGCGCCGTATGCAGGGCGTAGTCCGTCACGCCAGCAGCAGCCTGACGGGCTGGTCGACGCTCCATCGGGGTGCTATCGGCGATGCGCGCGGATCGAGCGCGAACGGCCTGACCTCTGAGTTCCTGGGCGACTACAACTACGTGGTTGCGACGCGCGACGACGCCACTGCGGTCTGGAACGATGTGCGCGAGGCCGCGGTCTGCGCGGCGATCAACGAGTATCGCCAGTCGCGCCTGACCAGCAGCCCGCTCCCGGCACCCGCGCCGCTGGTCGTCTGCCCTGCCACCTTCGGCAATAGCGATATTTTTGGCGGCACGTATGCCGACCCAACGCCATAGCTCGGCGGCTGGCGGCAGCTTGAAGCTCGACGTGGCGTGTTCAGCCGCGTCACGTCGAGCAGGAGTACTCCTTGGGATGCGAGAAGATACTTCTTTCTAAAAAGAAGTAGACATTTATACTGGTTAATGTCGAGTATGCATCCTATTTGACATTTGCCGGACATTCGGTATAATTTGGTCATCCAAGCGCGGGTACTTTAGTACCGCTACAACCCATGACCGGATCGTCAATTTCCTTACACACAACTTACGACTGATTTGATAAGTAACAGTACTGCTTGATTACGTTCGATCGCTCGCTTTGATCGACTGATCAATGGTGTTGTTTCCGTGCCTTGTCGTATCAGTCCGTCATCGTCTTACCTCTCATCACTATCGGCTTATTCGGTATCGGATTCCATCTCGGTTCTCAGTTGGCTATCCTGAGGAGGAGCCTTCATGTCTACCCCCTTTAAGCGGTTGTTTGGTTCAATCTCCGCATGCGCTCTTGCGCTGTCACTGGTCCTTCCTGCTGGCGCTGCCCCTGCTCAGCAATCACAGAAGCCGCAGTTTTCGATGCATAACCGCGAGCTGCTTCAAGAAGCTCAGGCGCAAGGCAAGACGACGGTCACGCTGCTGATCGCCTCGCAGCCGGGCGCGAACAAGACGGTTGTGAGCGGCCTGGCCGGTCTTGGCGGCGTCGTGCGCTTCCGCGATGACGACATCAGCTATATTCGCGCCGACGTTCCTATCGCCCAGGCTCAGGCCGCCGCGCAGTTGAACGGCGTGGAAGCGGCTGACCTCGACGAAGTCATTCAGCTTGACGATCCCCGGCCTGAGGGCGCTGTTCCCGTGACGCCGCAGCCTGCTCCGGGCGCGAGCACCCCCCGCATCAACGCCTACATGCCTATTGGCGACATCGGCGCGGCGCAGTTTATGACCGCCAATCCCAACTGGGACGGTCGTGGCGTGACGGTCGGCATCGTTGATACGGGTATCGACCTCGATCATCCTGCGCTGCGCACCACCACCACCGGCGAGCGCAAGGTTGTCGATTGGGTCACGTACACCGATCCCTTCACCGACAACGATGCGACCTGGGTCAATATGCAGGATCAGGTCAGCGGCAGCACGTTCAGCTATCAGGGCGTGACCTACACCGCACCGGCCAATGCCTCCTACCGCATCGGCCGCTTCAACGAGCGCGATCCACGTCTCGGCGGCGAGGTCGGCAGCGATGTCAACCGCGATGGCAATCCTACCGGCAGCAGCGGTATCTTCGCCGTGCTGTGGGATACCGCCAGCAACAATGTCTATGTTGACACCAACCAGAACAACAGCTTTGCCGATGACCAGGCGATGACCGACTACCGCGTGCGCAACGACATCGGCACCTTCGGCACGGATAATCCGGCGACCGCAGTGCGCGAGGCGATGCCGTTCGTGGTCCAGACCGACGGCAAGAATAAGGTCGTCAACATCGGTATCGTTTCGGGCGCGCACGGCTCGCACGTCGCCGGTATCGTCGCGGCCAACGGCATGTTCGGCGGCGAGATGAGCGGCGCGGCTCCTGGTGCGAAGCTGGTTTCGGTGCGTGTCTGTCTGTTCATCTCCGGCTGTACGGCGCACGCGCTGATCGAGGGCATGACCTGGGTTGCCAAGCAGGGCAACGTCGATGTGATTAACATGTCGATCGGCGGCCTGCCCGCGCTCAACGACGGCAACAGCGCGCGCAACACGCTCTACAACCGCCTGATCGAGCAGTACAACGTCCAGATGTTCATCTCGGCGGGCAACAGCGGCCCTGGTATCAACACCATCGGCGATCCGTCGGTTGCCAGCAACGTGCTCAGCGTCGGCTCGTACATCTCGAAGGCGACATGGCAGCGCAACTACGGCTCCGACTCGGCCTACGACGATAACCTGCACTACTTCACGTCGCGCGGCCCGCGTGAGGATGGCGGCTTCAAGCCCAACATCGTCGCGCCCGGCTCTGCCGTCTCGACGGTTCCCACCTGGCAGCTTGGCGGCCCGGTTGCAGGCACCTTCATTCTGCCTCCAGGCTATGCCATGTTCAACGGCACGTCGATGGCAGCACCTCAGGCGGCAGGCGCGGCAGCGCTGCTGGTCAGCGCGGCCAAGCAGGCAGGTGTGCAGGCGCAGCCCGCGCAGCTCCGCCAGGCGCTCACCTCGTCGGCTCGCTTGCTCGACACCAGCCGGTTCCAGGTCTTCGATCAGGGCAATGGTCTAGTGAACGTCAGCGCGGCCTGGGATCTGCTCAAGACCAACATCAAGACCGCCGCGATCACCTCGTCGGTGCCGGTCAACACCCTGCTGAGCGGCTTCCTGCGCACGCCGGGCTACGGCCAGGGCATCTACGACCGCGAGGGCGTGACGATTGGGCAGAGCTACACCCGCGAGTACACCTTTACCCGCACCAAGGGTAGCTCGGCTCCCGTCACCTACAACCTGAGCTGGCTCGGCAACGACGGCACCTTCAGCTCGGCTGGCTCGATCGCGCTGCCGCTGAACAAAGCGGCCAAGCTGCTCGTGACGATCAATCCGGCCTCGGCAGGCTCGCACGCCGCGATCCTGAACCTGGATGATCCCTCGACCACCGGTATCGACTACCAGACGATGAACGTGGTGATCGCGGCTGAGGGCTTCAGCGCCGACAATAACTACACCATCACCAAGACCGGCACGGTTGGTCGCAATCAGTCGCTGCGCTACTTCTTCCGCATCCCGGCTGGCACTCCTGCCTTCAAGGTGGACTTCTCTGGCCCATCGGGTGCTGCTGGCACCGGCCAGGCGCGCTTCCTGCGCTGGCACCCGTACGGCGTCGGCATCGACTCGAACGCGAGCACGGCGTGCTACATCCCTGCCGCTGCCGCTGGATGCATTGCGACGAGCCGCACGACATCCAATCCGCAGGCGGGTGTGTGGGAAGTCACGGTCGATGCGCGCCGTACGTCGGATGCCGCTGAGGTGCCCTTCACCCTGACGGCCTCGATCCTGGGCGCGACAGTCTCGCCGAACCCGGATGTGATCGAGAGCGCGCAGGTCAACGTAGGCGTCAGCCGCAGCTACACCTTCACCAACCTGTTTGGCGCCTTCACCGGCAACGCCGCAGGATCGAGCCTGGGCAGTGCCCAGATTGCCCGCCCGACGATCGCCAACGGTGGACGCCAGGAGTATCAGGTATCGGTCGATGCAGGCTCGACCTCGCTGACCGCGCGCATCGGCAATCCGTCCGACGCGAACGCTGACCTCGACCTGTACGTCCTCAAGAATGGCGTGGTGCTCGGCCAGTCGTCGGACGGCGACTCCGAGGAGGCGGTGACGATTGCCAACCCGTCGGGTACCTACACCATCCGTATCGATGGCTACGCGGTTCCGGCTGGCAGCACGGCCTACGATTACCTGGACGTGTTCGCTAACGCTAAGTTTGGGACCATTGCCGTGACGGATGCCAGCGCGCTCCGCCCGGCAGGCGCAACCTGGAGCGCTCCGGCGGTGGTGACGGCGAAAGCAGCTCCGGCTGCGGGCCGCATCCTGCTCGGCAACGTCCTCGTCCGCTCGGAAGGCATTACGATCGGCTCGAATGAAGTGCGCGTGCTGAGCGTCACTGAGTAGGCCAACCAGTAGTCAGCGACACCCCCTATCAACGGCGATAGGGGGTGTTGTTTTTGAAGCGCGGCGTACATCCGGTGTGCGCCCGGCACCTCGTACAACGGAGGCTTCCCATGCGTCAGGTCTTGAGGTTCGCAGCAGTACTCGGCCTCGTTCTTGCCAGCGTTTTTTCGACCACCTTCAGCGTCGGACCGGCTCAGGCTGCCGGGACGATGCAAACCTATATCGTGCTGTACAAGGCGGAGGCAGTTCCCACCGATGCGGCGGCGATCATCGCTAGGGCGGGCGGCGAGCTGGTTCATAGCTACGGCGAGATCGGCGTGGTCATTGCCCGATCCGACAACGCCGCGTTCCGCAGCCATCTGCTGGCTGACAGCCGCATCGAGAATGCGGCGGCGACAACCGGCTTTGGCATGCGCCTGCAGGAGGATACTGTCGAGGGTGGTCCGGCAGGCGATCTGCCCAACGTGCCCGCCGCCGACGGCGATAATCTCTCCGGCTTGCAGTGGGATATGCGCCAGATCAAGACACCTGAGGCTCATGCTATTACCGGCGGCAGCCGCGCGGTGCTGGCCGGCGATCTGGATACCGGCCTCGACTATCGCCACCCCGATCTCGCGCCCAACATTGATTTCTCCAAGAGCGTATCCTGCGAGAGCGGCGCTCCCAACCAGGACCCCAATGCATGGGACGATCGCCAGGGACACGGCACGCACACCGCCGGTACGATCGCTGCGGCAGCCAACGGCGTCGGGATTGTGGGCGTTGCGCCAAACGTGCGCATCGCCGCCGTCAAGACCAGCAACGACGAGGGCTACTTCTTCCCGCACATGGTTGTCTGCGCGTTTATGTGGGTCGGGCAGCAGGGCTTTGACGTGGTGAACAACAGCTACTTCGCCGATCCGTATCTCTACAACTGCCGCAACGAGGCCACGCAGCGCGCGATCTGGAAGGCCGAGCAGCGCGCGATCCGCTTCGCTCAGTCGCGCGGCGTGACGATCTTCGCCTCCGCAGGCAACGATAACCACGACATGGCGCATCCCACGGTCGATGAAACCAGCCCGTCGGATGGCACGCCGCTCTCGCGCGAGATCACGAATGCCTGTCTGCGCATTCCGACCGAGCTGCCCGGCGTGATCACGGTGACGGCGGTGGGTAATCTCGGCCAGAAGGCGTACTACTCCGATTATGGCGTGGGTGTGATCCAGGTGACGGCTCCAGGCGGCGACCGCCGCTTCCAGGTAACGCCGGAAGCGCCGAACGGTCGCATACTTTCGACCTATCCGGCCAGCCGCTACAACCCGGCATCGCCGCTGATGCTGCGCGATTGCTCGGTCAGCCCGTGCGGCACCTATGCGTATCTCCAGGGTACGTCGATGGCCGTGCCGCACGCCACGGGTCTGGGAGCGCTCGTCGTCAGCCGCTTTGGCGATGCGCAGAATGCGCAGAATGGCACGCTGCGGCCCGGTCAGGTTGCGGGGATCATCAACCAGACCGCCGATCCGATCGCCTGTCCGCAGAACCCGTTCGATCCCGGTGGCACGGGCGCGTTCCTGGCCGAGTGCCAGGGCGGCGAGGGCTACAACGGCTTCTATGGTCATGGGCAGATCAACGCGCTCCGCGCCGTGCTCCACGACATGGGGCAATAAGCAGCGATGCGTACGCGGCGGCTCCTGCAATGGCGCAGGAGCCTTGCCTTGGCGACGGCGGCTGGGATGCTCCCAGCCGCCGTCTGTGCGTGCCAGCGATCATTGACGGCTCGATACCTGTTCGCTACAATCCGCGCAGGATGGAGAAACTACCATGCTCAGTCCGACACTGCTTCTGCTCCTGATCGTTAGTTTTTTGATCGGCGCCGTGCCGTTTGCGGTGGTCGTTGCCAGGGGGATACGCGGCGTTAACATCCAGCGCTCCGGCAGCGGTAATGCCGGGGCGATGAATACCTTTCGCTCGGTGGGGCCGGTGGCTGGTGTGCTGGTGGCGCTGCTGGATGGCGCGAAGGCTGCTCTGGCGATGTATCTTGGCCTGCGCGTGCTCGGCCCGGAGGCGGCGGCGCTGTGCGGCGCGGCGACGGTGGCCGGGCATTGCTTCTCGCCGTTTCTGATCTTTGCATCGCGGCGCGAGCGTGGCAGCGGCTGGAAGCTGTGGCTGCGACGGTCGGGCGGCAAGGGCCTGGCCTCCGGCATGGCGGTGCTGCTGCTGATCGATTGGCGGCTGGCGCTGATCATAATCGCGATCTTCTTCGTCGCGCTGCTGCTGCTGCGCAAGGATGAAACTTGGCCGTCGATGATCGCGGTCGCCAGCACGACGCCGCTGGTCTGGTGGTGGACGCGCGCCGAGGCGCTGACGGTCGCGGTGCTGCTGGTCAGCATTGTTGTGATTGTCAAGCATCTGCCGGACGTGCGCGAAGGATTCTTCGTCGATCAACCGACCTGATATGGACATTATCGCCGCGCGCCAGTTCCAGATTCCGCTCTGGCAGGTGCCCACGGCGCTCAGGATCGAGCAAGCTATGTCACGAATACGTTCAAGCTGGGAAGCGTTGGCGGCGGCGCGGCGACGTGCGCTGATTTTGTATCTGACGGTCGGCTTTCCTGAGCGCGAGTCGGCGCTTAATCTGGTGCCGCGCCTGATCGCCGCAGGTGCCGATATGGTCGAGCTGGGCGTGCCCTTCTCCGATCCGCTGGCCGACGGCGCTACTGTGCAGCGGGCCACGGAGCGGGCGCTCAAGAACCGTGTCAACGTCGCCTACTGCCTCGAAACGGTGCGGCTGCTGCGCGAGCGCGGCGTTCAGGTGCCGCTGCTGCTGATGGGCTATCTCAACCCGCTGTTGCAGTACGGCCTGGAGCGCTTCTGCGTCGAAGCTCAGGCGGCGGGTGTCGACGGGCTGATCATCCCCGACCTGCCGCCCGAAGAGTCCGCCGAGCTGCACGCGGCCTGTCGCGCCCATGATCTCGATCTGATCCTGTTTCTCGCGCCCACCTCGACCCAGGAGCGGATCGCGCATGTCGCCGAGCAGGCATCGGGCTTTATCTACTGTGTGTCGCTGACCGGCATAACCGGCGCGCGCGCAGAGCTACCCGCCGAGCTGCCAGCGTTTCTGGCGCGGGTGCGCGCCCAGACGCAGACGCCGCTGGCGGTGGGCTTTGGTATCTCGCGGCCTGAGCACGCGCGGCAGGTGGCGCAGGTTGCCGATGGCGTGGTCGTCGGCTCGGCGCTGCTGAACGTGGTCGAGCAGGCGCAGGATGTCGAGGCGTTTGTGCGCGGCCTGCGTGCGGGAGTCGATACGGAGGCACTCTAAGGGAACAAGGGAACAAGGGAACAAACGTTTTAAGCCTTTGTTCTCTTGTTCTTTTGTTCTTTTGTTCTTGCGTCCCCTACACCCCCGGCCTGATGATCCCGGTTCTTGGTTCTTGGCTCCTTGGTTCTATCGTTTCTCTCTCGCCCGCTCCTGCCCGTAGGCGATGATCTCGTCCAGAAAGCGCGAGCGTTTGAGCATCTGGCCGCGCTGCCGACCACCGGCCCACGAGAGCCAGACCTGCTCACGGGCGCGAGTCAGGGCGACATAACAGAGCCGCCGCTCCTCCTCGATGCCGCCGCTCTCGGCAAAGGCGCGCTCATGCGGCAGCGTGCCTTCTTCCAGCCCCGCGATAAACACGATCGGCCACTCCAGGCCCTTGGCGGCATGGACCGTCAGCAGTTGGACCGCGTCGCGCTCGTCCTCTTTGTCGTCGACCGCCGTCATCAGTGCGATCTCCTGCAAGAACGACGAGAGCGAGTCGTGCTCTTCGGCGGCAGTTTGTAGCTCCTGCACATGGCTCAGCGCATCGGGCCGATCGGCTTCGGGCAGGCTGGTTTTGATCCAATGGTCGTAGCCGCTCTGCGCCAGCACATCGGCGATCAGATGCGCGGGCGGGTAGCTGCGCTCCGCCTTCTGCCGCCAGCCGCCGAGCATCTGCGCGAATGTGCGCAGTGCTGTTGCCGCGTTGGGCTTGAGATTGGCGTAGCAGCGTCCGTCGAACAGGGCCATACCGGGCGCGAGGCCGTGCTCCGCCGCGTTGGTGGTGAACTGCTCGATCGTCACGCCGCCCAGGCCACGCGCGGGCAGGTTGATGATCCGCGCCAGCGAGAGACTATCCGCCGGGTTGGCGATGGCGCGCAGGTAGGCCAGCAGATCGCGCACGACACGCCGATCGTAGAAGCCGCTGGTGCCGCGCACGCTGTAGGGAATGCGCGCGTGACGTAGCGCCTGCTCCAGGCCACGGCTCATATGCCGCGTCCGAAACAGCACGGCGATCTCGCGGGGCCGTCGACCGCTGCCGATCAGCTCGCCGATCCGCCGCGCGACCCACTCCGATTCTTCGCGGCTGTCTTTCAGCTCATGGATTTTGATCACGCTGCCCGGCACGCCCGGCCCCTGCGCGGCGCGGAGCGGCAGCACACGGATTGCCTCGGCGTGGCGGATCACCGCATGGGCCGCGTCGAGCACCTGCTGCCGCGAGCGATAGTTGGTGATCAGCTCGACCACATGCGCTTGGGGAAAGTCCTTGCCGAACTGGCTGATGATCGTATGATCCGCGTTGCGGAAGCCGTAGATGCTCTGCTGCGCGTCGCCCACGACAAACAGCGAGCGCGGCTGCGTCATCGTCAGCAGCGTGACGAGGCCATGCTGCGCCCGATCGGTGTCCTGGTACTCGTCCACCAGCACATGCTGCCAGCGCGCCTGATGCTCGGCCAGCAGATCGGGATCGTCGCTGAGCAGGCGGTAGGGCAGCAAAATACAGTCGTCGAAGTCGATCGCGTTGTGCTTGCGCAGGCTGCGCTGGTAGCTGTCGTACAGCCCCGCCACGTACGCCGCCTGCTGGTCGCCGCCAGCCATGCGCAGCGCAAGCTGCGGCGTGAGCAGCCGACTTTTGAGCCGCGAGATCCGTCTGAGCACCTGCTCCGGCTCCAGCATGAGCGGCGGCCTGCCCCGCCACGACTCAAGCGCCGACTGGGCGAGCTGGCGCTGCTCCTCTTCGCCGTAGATCGAGAAATCTTTGGTGTAGCCTTTGAGCCGTCCGGCCAGCGACTCGCGCAGGATGCGCAGGCCGACGCTGTGGAATGTGCCTGTGGTGAGGCCACGGCTGCGCTCTTTCAGCAGCTCGCGCAGCCGTCCGCGCAGCTCAGTCGCGGCTTTGTTGGTGAAGGTGACGGCGAGGATCGACGACGGCGCGATCTGATGCGCGGTGATCAGATAGTGGATGCGTAGCGTCAGAACGCGGGTTTTGCCGCTGCCTGCTCCGGCGCGCACCAGCACCGGCCCGATCGGCGAGATTACCGCCTGGCGCTGCTCCGCATTCAGGTCAGGATAGAGTAGCTGTGAATGTGTCGGTCGTCGCATAGCGCGGGTATAGTACCATGTCCTGCCCGCCGATCGCGTACGCGGGCCTGATAGACCACGCGCTACTTCGAGCGTTTTGCGCGCAGCAGATCGCGTAGCTGCTGCGCATGCTTCAGCACCAGGGTCAGATCTTGCCGCAATTCGGCGGGCAGCGTTTCATCGACGAGGTGAAGCTGGACCAGCCCGATGATGCCCGCGAGCTGGTTGTTGATCTCGTGTCTCGCTCCGCCCCGATCGCTGGCCTCGCCAGGCTGCGCGGCGCTCTGCTGGAACATCCGCCGCTCGCGGGCGCGGTGGAGCGCGGCCATCACCAGCGACAGCGCGCCCGGCTTGAAGAGCCAGTCGTACACGCCCAGGCTGAGGCCGGTGTCGATGACTTGGGGCGGCGGCGGCTCGCTGAGTAAAATAATCGAGAGGTTGGAGTGGCGCTGGTGGATCCGCCGGGCCAGATCGAGCGCGCTCTCGATCGGCGACAGATCGATGACGACGGCATCCCACGGCTGCGCTTCGATCAGCTTGAATACCTCGCGCGCGGTTTGCACCATAGCAACCGCATGACCGGCCTCGGTCAGCGGAATCGCCACGGCTGCGATCGTCGGCTCACTATCGACGACCAGCACGACTCGAAGGGGTGGAGCATGCGGATCGATCATGATACCTACATTCTGCTATCGTCAATGCCACGGATACGAAAGCGGTCGCCTATATCAACGCCGAGCAACCGCGCCGCGTTACCGTTGCGCACGGAAATTTCGACATGCCCGCTGCTGCCGATTAAGCACATCGGTACGCCCGTTGGACCGTCCGAGTAGGTGCGGAAGAGGCCCGCAAGCTGCTGATCGATGATCTCGACGACAATCCGCCCGCCGATGCCGTGATCGCGCAGGTGGCTCTGCGTCACGTTGGTGATGCAGTTGCCGAAGCGATCGACGTGGATGATATGCCCCTGGAGGATCTGTCTGGCGTACGGCTGCGGCGTCATCAACTGCGCGGGCGTCAGCCCATCGATCGGCCTGCCAAGCGCGGCCAGCGGCACGCCCGCGACGATATGCGCGGCTACCGGAGCGAAAATATCGCGGCCATGAAACGTGGCGCTGATATGCGGCAGCCAGAAGCGCGCCTCGGTCAGCTCGATGATCCGCACGTCGCCGCCCCACTCGCGGTACAGGTCCTCGATCACCAGCCCGAACAACCCGTTGTCGGGACCGACGAAGGCGACATCCGGTGTTTGAAAAGCAATCGCGCGGCGGCTGCTGCCAACGCCGGGATCGACAACCGCGACATGCACCGTGCCGCGCGGAAAGTAGCGGTAGCCCGTGCTGAGCAGATACGCGCCCTCGACGATGTTGCCCGGCCTGATGCCGTGCGTGTAGTCGATGATCTGTGTCTGGCGGGTGATGCTCAAGATCACGCCCTTCATGATCCCGACATACGTATCTTCCAGCCCGAAGTCGGTTGTCAGTGTCACAATGCCGCTTGGTTGAAACCCACCGGTCATGCTGGCCGCTCCTTGAGAACGATGCTTACTCTCGGTGCTGCTCGAAACCTGCTGTGTTCGATTCTGTGATGCAAGGTTAACATGACCGGGCACACTTCGTAAAGTACGCACCAGCCCTGGTGTAGCGTTGAAAGTTTTGAGCTCTGAGTTCAGGAATCAGCGGTCCGGGGCAGGGGCCGGGTTTCGAGTTCAACGTTTTGGGTTGTGGCCCTCACCACGCCCAGAGGATACCCGCCCTGCCCCACGATCACGCGGGCCTCCGCCTTCGCGGCCATACGAGAGGGAAGCAGTTGGTTCTCGGTTCTCGGTTCAGGGCGCCCTCCGGGCGTCTTGATTCTCCGTTTGTTCTTTAGTTCTTGCCCCGCGCTACACGCTGTTGATCTCGCCGCGCAGACGCCCAAGCACGCCGTCGATCGCGGCCAGCTCCTCGCTCAGGCCGCTGAGCTGATCGCGCTGTGCCCGCACAAAGCGGGTGTACGGCCCGATCGCCTCACGAATCCGCGCCGCCGACGCCTCTAGCTCGCTGTTGACCTGCCGCGTGACGGAGCGCGCAAGCTGGTCGCGCAGGTCGCTGACCTTCTGGTGAAAGTCGCGCTTGGCCTGCCGCCGCTTGTTGGGAATGATGTACAGGCCCATCCCGGCGATTGCCAGCGAGGCCAGAATGCCGGTAGCATCCAGCAGCGCGCCATGCAGAACGGCCAGCAGAATGCCGCCTAATCCAACCGCGCCCACCTCGACGACGGCGGTGGCGGTCATGGCGCTCTGCACGCTCTGCGCCAGCTCATTGGCCTCGGCCTCGCGATCGTAGGTGCTGACGACCTGCCGCGCCGTCTGCCCGACCGATGCCAGCAGCGCCGCGCGGTTGTAGTCGAACGACGTGCCGATCT